>DASYFZ010000144.1:0-8726 GCA_036000295.1 Solirubrobacteraceae bacterium | reverse complement strand
GCCTTTCGTTCGGCGGGGCGATCGCCCAGGAGCTGGCGATCCTGCACCCGCAGCGTGTTCGCTCGCTCGTGCTGTGTTCGTCCTCTGGCGGCGGCGAGCTCTACGTCCCCCCCGCCCCGGCGATTCGCCACTTCATCAGCCGCCTTGGCAGCCTGCCGATCGAAGAGGGATTGTGGGCGGCGGTGCCATATCTGTACGCACCCGCGACGCTCCGCCGCCACGCGCCGCTGATCGGCCAGGACATCGCCCGGCGCCTCAGCGAGCCGCTCGATCCCCGCGGCTATGGCCACCAGCTTGCTGCCGCCAGGTCCCACAACACCGGGGCCCGGCTCGGCGCGATCACGGCTCCCGCGCTCGTCGTCCACGGTGAGCAGGACCGTGTCCTGCCGCCCGACAACGGGCGGTTGCTGGCCGGCCGCATCGAGCGCTCACGCTTCTTGGCGCTCGCCAAAGGGGGTCACGCGGTTCCCACCGACGTCCCCGCAGCGAACCGCCAGCTGGTCAGCTTCCTGGTTGCGCAGTCGAAGCCGCAAGCGCGGCGGACGATGCGTAGCGGGCGCGCAGCTCGCGCTTGAGAACCTTCCCGGCGGGGCTGCGGGGAAGCTCGGACACGAAGTCGACCGAGCGCGGCAGCTTGTAGCCGGCTAGTCGCTCGCGGGCGAACGCGACCAGCTCACCGGCGTCCACACCCAAGTCCGGCGCGACGACGACGAGCGCCTTGACGGCCTCGCCCCAGCGCTCGTCGGGGACGCCGATCACCGCAACGTCGGCTACGGCGGGGTGCTGGGCCAGTACCTCCTCTACCTCGATCGGGTAGACGTTTTCGCCGCCGCTCACGACCATGTCCTTGATCCGGTCGGTCAGGAACAGGAAGCCCTCGTCGTCGCGATAGCCGCCGTCGCCGGTACGAAGCCATCCATCAGGCATCAGCGCTGCGGCCGTCTCTGAGGGGCGGTCGTAGTACCCGGCCATCACGTTCGGCGCTCGCAGCCATACCTCGCCGACGTCGCCTGCGCCGCACTCGTCCCCGCTGATCGGGTCGACGATCCGCATCTCAACCCACGGCAGTGGTTTGCCCGCGGAGCGCAGGAGGTGCTGGCGGGGACCCTCGGCGTCGTGATCCTCGGGGTAGAGCTGGACGACGCCGCCCGTCGTCTCGGTCAGGCCGTAGACGCCGAACAGCGGACATCGGAACGTCCGCAGCGCAGCCCTGAGAACTGTGGTGGTGATCGGCGAGGCGCCATAGGCGATCGAACGCAGGCTCGAGAAGTCGCGCTCGGCGGCGCCCGGGACGGCGGCCAGCATTTGCATGATCGTGGGTACAAACACAGCGTTGGTAACGCGTTCGTGCTCGAGCAGGTCGAGCACCTCGACGGCGTCGAACTCGCTGACGAGGATCGTCGTGGCGCCGTTCACCAGCCCCAGGTACGCCCAGCCGATCCCACCGATGTGGAACATCGGCAGCGGCGTGAGGCTGACCGACCGCGAATCAAACGCCCACACATCCGCGCTCAGGTACGCCGCCGCGAGGTTTCGCTGCGTCGTCAGCACGCCCTTCGGGAGGCCGGTCGTCCCAGACGTGTACATCTGCACCGCGACATCGTTCGCCGCGCCGCTGTGGCCCGGGTCCGTCGGGGGATGCGCCGCGAGGCGCCGCTCGTATTCATCGCCGGCACCCAGCACCTCGAGGCGCTGCGGAACCTCGGCGGCGATGTCCCGCGCGAGGTCGCGATAGGCCGGCCCGGCGATCATCACGTTGGCACCCGCGTCGGCGACGATCTTCTCCAGCTCGGCCGCAGCGAGCCGCCAGTTCAGCGGGACCGTGACGGCCCCGATCTTGCTGGTGGCAAACAGCAGCTCGACGATCTCGGGCGCGGTGCGGTCGAGGTGCGCGACGCGATCGCCGGCCTGGACGCCGGCCGCGAGCAACGCTTGAGCCAACCGGTTGGACCGGTCGTCGAGCTCCGCGTACGTCAGCGAGCGAGAGCCGCAGCGAATCGCAACGACGTCGGGTCTGCTGTGGGCGTGATCGCGGACGACATCCGCCACTCGGAGGGTCTCCAGAACCTGCACTGAGGTCAATTCAATCAGATGGGTGCTAGCTCGGCTAGAGGCGACCGCGTCGCCGCCGGCGGGCCGTGGCCTGAACATCAACTGCCCATCGAGGGAGGGATGAGCGCGGTCCCCGGCCGCACGGGGGTGCATTTCACGACAATGGCGGCGAATCCATCGAAGCGTGACGTGCTATGCACCGTATGGGGCGCTTAACACGACAGGGCTCGCCCGCGCACGATCGATTGTCGTGTTGTGCACCCTGCCGGCGCCTGCGGGGATCGAATGGCTCGCGTCGTGACGCGGAGCCTCAGCCGTGCTGCCTAAAGAACGACCCGATGGACTCATCGACCGCCGGCTCCTCGGTCGGATACAGATGACCCGCATCCTCGAGGATCTTCAGCCTCGCTCCGGGCACCCGCTCAGCGGTCATGTGCGCGTTGGCCACCGGGATGATCCGGTCGCATGCGCCGTGGACGACAAGTGTCGGCGCGCTGATCCGGTCCAGCCGGCCGTAGCAGTTGTGTAGCCAGGCGGCCAGCAACTGGCCCTTATAGGCGCGCTCGTTGAAAGGGTTCTGCAGCCTGCGCTCGATGTCCTCGGCGATCCGGTCGACCTGCTCGGTCTGGCTGCGGGGACCGTAGTTGTAGGGCACCGATGCCCATGCGGCCTGTTCGGCGGGCATCGTCGCGCGACGGCGGAAGAACGCCATGACCTCAGCGTCGGGCAGCGCCGCGCGGCGCCCGCCGGAATGCGTTCCGCCAAGGACCAGCGACTGCACCCGTTCTGGGTGGCGAAGCGCAACCTGCTGGGCCACCATCCCGCCGAGCGAGAACCCGTACACGTGGACCCGCTCGAGCTCGAGATCGTCGAGGATCGACACGGCGTCGTCGGCCATCGCCTCGGTGGTGTAGGAGTAGGTCAGCGACTCCGACTGGCCGACTCCGCGGTGATCGAACGTGATCACGCGCATCGTTGGAGCCAGCGCATCGACGGTGCGCCACCACGCGCCGCCGCTCAGTCCGAGGCCATGGATCAGCAGCACCGGGTCTCCGTTGCCCGTGCTCTCCCAGTACAGACGGGTCCGGCCGTCGAGCCCGTTGACGATGCCCGAGCGGGAGGTCACACGTCCAGGATCCAGCGCACACTCGAGAGGTGCGTGGCTCCGATGTCTCGGGTCAGATCCGCACAAGACGCAAGCACGGACCGTGCCGGCTCGATCGCGATCGCGCGCGCGGTGTTCAGCTGAACGTCCGTCGCGGCCCTGATCGCCGCCTCGTAAGCGTCGACGCACGCCTCGGCTCCACCCCACGGAACCAGCGCCACTTTGGCGACCCTTCCGGCCACGTCAACGGCGCGATCGAGCGCATCATCCATGAAGGTCATCTCCGCGATCTTTCTCCCTCGGGGATCCGCTCAGCAGGGACCGAGCGGCGGTAATTCATCACAAAGCCTACCTGAACTCGGCTCGGATCCTGCCGGTTCATGTCGCACGGAAAGCTCATTGCAGTTGGTCTGAGACGCCTGCCGCCGCCATTGCGGCGAACTGCTCGTCGACCGAGTTTGCGAGGACGATCAGGTCGCGCATCTCGCCGGAGCGATCACGGACGTGATCGGTCAGCAGCGCCTCGGGCTCAAAGCCGAGGCTGCGGAACATCGCGATCAGGGAGGCCTGGTCGGCGATCACCTCGACGACGAGCTTGCGCAGTTCCATGTCGACCGACTCGATCACGGCTTGACGCGCCAGGCTTCGCCCGAGTCCATGGCCTCGATGGCTCGGGTCCACGACGAGCCGGACCTCGCCGACGTGACTCGACCAGCCGACCAGCGGCACGACGGCCACCGAGCCGACGACCTCGCCGTCGTCGATTGCGATCCTTCGTCCGGCGCCAGGCTGCATCCACTGCTCGAGCACGTGCGCGTCCCCCACGTCCTCCTTTAGAAAAGTCCGATCGCTCTCGGGAATCCGCTCAAAGAAGCGGACGAGCGCCGGGCCGTCACCGGCCTCAATTGGTCGAATCTCCATGCTGCTCCTCGTTCAGGACGTGTCGCTGTGATCGATGATCCAGCCGGTCAGCTTCGGCAGGGTGTGCTTGAACGCAGACCTGCCGGTGCCAAACGTGACGTGACCGCCCGGCAGACGAAGCTCCTCGCGGCGCGCGGGGTCGCCGATGAGCGTCATCACCGGCTCGACGGCGGGAGGAGGAACGACGTTGTCGCGCTCCGCCATCGCGTTGAGAACGTTGCCCTGGGCGTTGACGAGCTCGACCTGCCGGCCCCCGAGCGGGATCGACCCGGTCATCAGGATGTTCTGGCGGACCAGCAGCTCGACGAGCTGGCGAAACGCGGCCCCCGGGAACGGGACGTGGTCACGCGACCACGTCGCCATCGCTTGAAACCCCTCGACGAACTCGTCGTTCCAGAGGTTCTCGAGCAGCGTCGCCTTCTGGGCGACCTCGGTCGTCGGAGCAAGCATGTAGAAGCCGCTGTAGAGCGCGTCGGCGGGAACGTTGCCGGTCTCGTCGACCATCTCGTCGGGGCTCAGCCGGCCGTCGCGCAGCAGCGCGACC
This sequence comes from Solirubrobacteraceae bacterium, assembly GCA_036000295.1. Lineage (GTDB taxonomy): Bacteria > Actinomycetota > Thermoleophilia > Solirubrobacterales > Solirubrobacteraceae > Palsa-465. The sequence goes on along the minus strand of DASYFZ010000144.1, from coordinate 4,104 downwards.
ATCGCCCCCATCTGCGTGTAGTCGACGGGCGTCGCCATCAAGATCAGGTTCCGCACGCGAGCGTCCTCGTGGCCCGCGGCGTAGAGCGCCGCGATGACGCCGCCGAGGCAGTAGCCGACAAGTGTCACCTCGTGCTGCCCGCTCACGCGCCGCGCCGCAGCGAGCGCCCGCGGCAGGTACCAGTCGACGTAGCGCTCGAGATCGTTGTCGGCGTCGAGCTCGTCGGGCACTCCCCAATCGAGCATGAACACGTCGAGTCCTGCGCCGGTCATGTACTCGACCATGCTGTTGCCCGGGCGCAGATCCAGGATGTAGCTGCGGCTGACCAGGCTGTGCACGATCACGACGGGTGGGCTGTAGCGGCGATCGCCGCCCTTGTAGCGCCAGAGCTCGGCCTTGCCGCTCTTCCAGACGACGTCCTTTGGCGTCGCCCCAAGCGTGGGGCGGTGCGTGCCCCGCACGTAGCGAACTCCATTGCGCGCACGAAGAACTGACCGCTCGACGTCGCGATTCAGCCGCTGGAGGAGGTCGCCCGGATTGAGCGTTGACGGAATCCGCGGATTCATCTCACCCGTGACCGCGGCTCTGACTCATCCAGCTCTGCGACGTCTTGCGACAGCTCGTTCAGTCGTCGTTCCATACGTGCCAGCTGCTGACGCAGGCGGCGGATGTCCGACCCGGCCGGCAAATTGAGCAGGTGTAGGCATCGCCGCGAGGTGCCCTCGGCGACTCCGCCGACCTTGCGACGCACGCGGGTGGTCGTGCTGACCAGATCGAAGTAGGTCTCCGAGCGCACCGCCGCCTCGATCGGCTCACCGACGGCCCGCTCGACCTTGAGCACCACGCGAAGCCACAAAGGCTGGTTTGTTGGCATGAAGCGACGCTACCGTTGGGATGAGTTGACTTCAAGTTGGGGTTCTGGAGTGGCGTCGCCGGTACCGGCCATGCTCCACTGAGCGCCCCCGTCGACCGTCAGGATCGTCCCGGTCGTGTACGACGAGGCATCGCTGGCGAGGTACAGCGCCGCGCCGGCGATCTCGTCGGACTCGCCCGCCCGCCGCAGTGGGAAGGTCTTCGCCCGTTCCGCGAACAGGTCCATGTCCCACGCGCGTGAGATCGTCGTCAGAAACGGTCCGGGCATGACGGCGTTGACACGAACGGTCGGACCGAACGCGTGGGCAAGCCCGATCGTCATCGCGTTGACGCCCGCTTTGGCGGCCGCGTACGGGACGATGTCGCTCGTCGGACGCACGGCGCCCGTGCTCGAGACGTTGATGATCGAGCCGCCGCCGTCGGCGACCATGCGCTCGCCGACCAGCGCCGCGAGCCGGAACGGCCCCTTCAGGTTGACGCTCATCACCTTGTCGAACAGCTCCTCGGTGATCTCGGAGAGCTTGCCGTACAGCGGCGAGATTCCGGCGTTGTTGACGAGCACGTCGACGCGGCCGAAGTCGCGGTAGATGCCGTCGACCAGCGGCTCGAGCTCGTCCCAGTGCCCGACATGGCACGCGCACCCGGCCGCCTTTACGCCCTCCAGGCGCAGCCGCTCGACGACCTCGTCGCAGGCGTCCGGCTTTCGGCTGACGACTACGACCTCGGCGCCGGCAGACGCAAACGCGCACACCATCGCAAGTCCGAGACCACGCGTGCCACCGGTGACCACGGCAACGCGGCCGGTCATGTCGAACATGGCGTGCGCGTCGCGAAAGTTGACCGGTCCGGCAGGGTTGTCACTCGAATTCGGCAGAGCGATTACCTCCTGGGTACAGGATTGAAGTTTCGCGCAGACCCCCATTCGGGTCTTGGTGCGCAGGGGACTGCTCGGGCAGCGAAAACCAGGCCTTCCCGTGTCGGCTGCCGTCGTCGATCTTCTGCTCGCTGACCCTGCCGTCGTCCAGCAACAGGTCAAGGTGCCCGAGCACCTCCCAAACGACCAGCAGGGGCTGGTCTGACACGGTTCGGGCCGACCACAGGTGGCCGGCGATCCCATACGCCTGGGCCGGGCCCTCCGCCATGACGTCGAGGATGCGACGGCACCGGCGACGGTGCTCGTTGAATCGGCGGCGCACCAGACCGACATGGTCGCGGACCGGATCACCATGACCGGTGAGCAACAGCTCGAGCGGCATCGCCGCGGTCCGCTTCATGTTTGCGAGGTACTCGATGCGAGCCCGCGGCCGAGATCCGGTGGGCTCTGCCACCGGCACGATCTCAGCGTTGGAGGAAATGCCGGCCAGCAAGTGGTCTCCGACGAACGCGATGCCGCTCTGCTCATCGACGAACAGGGTGTCGGTTGTGCTGTGGCCCGGCCTTGCCAGCACCCGTAGATCGCGGCCGCCGGCCGCGATCAAGTCGCCGTCGGAGAGCACCGCGTCGGTCTCAAACGGCGCGGAGGTGTCGCGGATGAAGTCCCAGAAGCCCTCGTTGGCTTCGATCACGGACTCAGGCACACCGTGGTGGCGCATCAGCTCGCGGGAGAAGGTGCGATCGGAGGCGGAGCGATCGACGTAGCGCGCGCCGTATTCGGCCGTGCGATCGAGCGCGGCGACGCGAGCTCCGGACCGCGCCGCGATCGTCGCGGCCAGTCCGGAATGGTCGAGGTGATGATGCGTGGGGATCACGAGCTCGATGTCTTCGACGCGGAGCCCCTCACCGCGCAGGCCGGCCTCGAGCGCCTCCAGCGCATCGGCGCTGTACGGGCCGGTGTCGATCAGCGTCAATGGAGAGCCGCGCAGCAGCCACATATTCACCGAGCGGATGTGCGGCAGGGGTGCTTGGATCTGAACGATGCCTTGCATGGCGTACGACTCAGCCGACGCCCGGGCAGGGATGCCTAACTGAATCGAGTTCAGTATGCCATACCCGGGAGCCACGCGTCCATCGCCGGTCGGGGAAACCTGTCACGCCGGGGCTGCTCGAGCCGCTATTCGCGCGGATTCGGCCCAAAGAACTGGGTATTCCGTCGGCGATATGACCCACCTGCGCCCTTGTCGAAATTTGCACTCGCCAAATCGACTCCGAACAGATATGATCTGAATTCAGCTTAGATCATTCATTGAAGGAGGAGCCCGATGACGGTTCAGGAGCAGACGAGCCCAGAGGCCACCAGAGAAGGCGCCGTGGAGTACGAGGTCAGCGACGGTATCGCGACCATTTGGTTGAACCGACCCCGCGTCAAGAACTGCTTCAACTGGGAACAGCTCACCACGTTCGGCGCCGCGCTCGAACGTGCCGAGGAGGATGACGATGCACGCGTCGTCGTCGTCCGCGGCCGCGGTAACACCTTCTGCGCCGGCGCGGACCTGAACATGCTCGATTCGGAGTTCCTGAAGACGTCGGCGAACTCGATCAAGATCGCTCAGGTATCGGCTCGCACGTTCGACCGCGCGTTCAACCTTCAGAAGCCGACGATCGCCGCCGTCGAGGGCTACGCCGTGGCCGGCGGGTTCGAGCTGTCGATCTCCTGCGACTTCCTGATCGCGGCCGACGACGCGAAGATCGGCGACTTCCACATCCGCCGCGCGCTGTTCGGCGGCGCCGGACCGATCTACCGCCTGCCGCGCTACATCGGCCTGCGCAAGACGAAGGAGCTGCTGTTCACAGGCAAGCTGCTGTCGGGCAAGGAGTGCTACGACTGGGGCCTGGCCAACGTATCGGTCCCCGCCGATCAGCTGGATCAGGCGATCGCCGACTTTGCCGAGCCAATGCTCGACAAGTCGGCGTTCACGATGCGGATCACGAAGATGGCCGCTAACCGCGGTCTCGACGGCGACACCGAGACGCTGATCGCGCTCGAAAGCATGACTTGCAACGTCGCGCACCAGTCCGAAGACGCCAGAGAAGGCGTGCAGGCATTCCTCGAGAAGCGCGACCCGGTGTGGAAGCACCGCTGATCACGACCGCCTGACATGTCAATGGACTTCGGCTACGACCAGACCACCGTCGAGCTGCAGCAGCAGCTGGTGGCGTTCATGGACGAATGCGTGTATCCGGCTGAGCCGACGTTCCGCGCCCAAGCAAGTGCCCTCGATGACCGGTGGGGTATCCCGCCGGTCATCGAGGAGCTGAAGCAGGAGGCCCGGCGGCGCGGGCTCTGGAACCTGT
>DASYFZ010000131.1:0-2866 GCA_036000295.1 Solirubrobacteraceae bacterium | reverse complement strand
ATGGTCGTGGCCTTCGCCTTCGCGCTGTTGATCGGCCTGCCGCTTCTGCTCGTTCAGGCCTGGGCGTTCATCGGCCCGGCGTTCGCCCCCGTCGAACGGCGTGCGTTACGTCCACTGCTCTACGTCGCCCCCGCGCTGTTCGCCGCCGGTGTCGCGTTCGCGTACTTCCTCGTCCTCCCGCCGGCGGTGAGGTTCTTACAGGGCTTTAACCACGGTGCCTTCGACGTGTTCGTCCAGGCGCGGTCCTATTACCGCTTCGAACTGATGACGATGCTCGGCCTCGGGCTGACCTTTGAGATCCCGGTGCTCCTACTCGCTCTCGGTCGTGCGCGCCTCCTCAGCTCCACAACGCTGCGGCGTCATCGCCGCTATGCGATCGTCGGGCTCTCCGTGCTCGCGGCTCTGATGCCGGGCACGGATCCGGTTACAACCGCGCTTGAAATGCTTCCGCTGATCGCACTGTACGAAGGCAGCATTGTCGTCCTGAGGTTCAAAGAGCGGAGGAGCAAGCCCTGAGCTCTGTCTACTGAGCCAAGCCGAGCCGCCTCCCCAACGGCCACGGGTGCCTTAGGCCCGGCTATGCCCACAAGCGGGGAGTGAGCCAACCGAACGTCGATCGGACGCACACGGGGCGTGATCGAGTGATCGCCGATCGCGCTTGAGCGGCCGGGCGGCGGGCCTAGATTCGGGCCACACGATCCGACGAGAGGACACACAATGATTGGAAACATCCTCAGCCCCACACATCTCCTCCTGGTTCTCGCCGTGGCGCTGGTCGTGCTGGGCCCCAAGCGGCTCCCGGAGGTTGGACGCGGGCTCGGCTCGGCGATCCGCGACTTCAAGGGCTCGCTGTCGGGGGCCGACCTCACCGACGAACAACCCGCCCTCGTGTCTCTGAGTGAGCCGGATCGCGCCCTCGTTGCTTCCCCGCCCGACCCGTCCGCCGCGTCGCGGCCCGAGGACGCCGGTGCGCGATAGGCCCTACGACCGGCCGACGGACGCTCGTCCGCCGCAACCCCTGTGGGCCCCGATGACGCGCGCTCCCGCCCGCCGCAGCCGAGTCGTCGAGGCGAGCCGAGGTCGACACTGCTCTTGCAGCCCGATGACTTGCATAACGTGCGGCAATGGTTGGGCTCGGTCGTGATGCTGCACGATCGCGGCGAGCTCCGGATGGACTTCGACCGCTGCGGCTCACCGTCGCATACCACGCGCCCTGCCAGCGGCGGGGGTACGGCAGCGGCAAACGCCTGATCGCCGGACCGGCCGACGGCCACCCGGCCGGCCCGATCGACGACCCCGCTACGGGACTAGGATGACGGACGGGGGGATGAACATCGCAGCGCTGCCCCACGCCCTGCGCGCCCGCGACGAGCTAACGCGGCAGTTCGGGGGACGTCGTCCGGCGGTCTTCCTCGACTACGACGGGACGCTGACTCCGATCGTCGACCGGCCGGACGACGCGGTCATCTCGGAGAGCATGCGCGCGGCGGTCCGGGCACTCGCGCAGCGCTGCCCGGTTTGCGTGGTCGCGCGAGCGGGATGCGGATGTCGTCGGGCAGTGCGCGCTTGCCGCCACCAACAATGATCGGCCCGAGGAACAGCTGTAACTCGTCGACCAGGCCCGGGCGATCGCCTGCCCGGCAAGTTCGGCACCTCCGATCGTGATGTCGGCTCCCGCGGTTTCCTTGAGGCGCCGAACCGCGTCGGGGTCGAAGGTGCGCTCATGTGGGTCCGGGAGCTGGCCACCGTCTGGAGCGTTCGCGAGAACACAGTCTTCTCGGCGGCCCGCCAGATCTCGGCGAAGTCGCGGATCACCGCGGGCTGATCGGCGCCGCCGCTCACCGTCTCCCAGAAGACCATCGTTTCGTACATACGACGGCCGTAGAGGTAGGTGCCGATCGGGCGCTCGAGCTCGTTGACGAAAGCATGCACCTCATCATCAGGCGCCGCCCAGTCGAACGAGCCCTGCTCGTCCTCGACGTGGCCGTCAAGCGACGCGATTGGCGAATAGATCAGCATGACCATGTCAACTCAGTCCAGGGTAGGCCCAGCCCGGCCGCGGTGGCGTACGACAGCGCGACCCGACGGTTCGGCGAAAGGGCGCCGATGCGATCGTGCGCGTAGCGAGTCTCCGACTTACGAAAGTGATCCCGGTGTTGAATCTCGGCGTGCTCGCGTGTGCGGCGGTGCGCGTAGCGCCGAGGGCTTTGAACGACTTTCTGGCTGTGCGCGGCGGAGCAGCACGAGTCCTAGGGCCGGGGAGATCACCACCGAGAGAAGACCTGCGGCGACGAGTCCCGCGGCGCTCGCCTGGCTGATCACGCCGAGTTGGAGCCCGATTTGGATGGCGGCGACGATGACCGTCAGGGAGGTGGCTTGAAGCGCGCCGGCGATCACCGAGCGCGAGCGGCCTAGCAGTCGCACGTACACGATCGCCGGGAGCCCGCGGGCGAGGTAGATCGCGAGCAGGAACAGCGGGACCCGCGCCACGGTGGACGGGCTCGCGAACAGCGCGTTCAGGTTGAAGCGCAGGCCGCTCGTGACGAAGAACACCGGGATGAATACGCCGAATGCGGCGGCCTCGAGCTTGAGCCTGAACTGGGGATGGGTCGTCTGGTCGCGGTCGATCAGCGACAACAGCACGCCGGCGGCAAACGCCCCGAGGATCGTCTCCAGTCCGAATTGGTCGGCGAGTGCGGCGAATCCGATCATCAGCACGAATGCCGCGCGGACGCGGATCTGTGCGGTGGTGTCCTGGAGCCGCCGGAGGACGTGTGAGAGGCTGATGGACCTCTCAGCACCGGCGATTGCCACGCCCGCCAGGGCTACGACCAGCCCGAACACGCCGACCAGGATCAGCGTCCCG
>DASYFZ010000118.1:0-5350 GCA_036000295.1 Solirubrobacteraceae bacterium | reverse complement strand
CGCCGAAGGAGACAGCGCGATGAGGGATCTCAATTTCGATCTTGAGCTGACGTGGTCCGGTACCGGCCGTCAGGGCGCGGGACAGATCCAGACCCACGACCTCCTCCTAGAGCTCTCCGGGCCGGAGTCGATGGGCGGCCGCGGCGTCGGCGCCAATCCTGAGGAGCTGTTGGTCTGCGCGGTCTCGTCGTGCTACACCGCGACGCTGTTCGCCCTACTGCGCCGCGCGCAGCTTCCCGCCGACTCGCTGGCCGTCGGCGCCAGCGGCACCGTGACCGGCTTCCCGGCTGCCACGCGGTTTGCGCGGATCGTCGTCACTCCGACGGTGATCGGAGGCGACATCGCGCGCCAGCCCGAGTACGAAGCCGCGGCCACTCTGCCGCACGATCGCTGCTTCATCGGCCACGCCCTCGCCCCCGAGGTCGCCTACGAGGTCGGCCCGGTGCACGTGCAAGGAGACCTTTTGCATGCGCCATCCGTCGACCAGCCGCTTCCCGACTCCCAGGATGCCAACGAGCGTGCGTCCGGCTCCAGAGCGGCATCAGGAGACATGGCATGACCACCAGCACATCCAACATCGCCAAGGCCGGTCCCGGTTGCGACCTCGAACGCCAGAGTCATGCCACTCAGGTCGAAGAACTCGCCCAGTTCGTCTGCCGGTCGCACTGGGATGAGATGTCAGGTCCGGCGCGCGACCAGCTGAGGCTGCGCGTGCTGGACTCGCTCGGGGTGGCGCTGGGTGCGCTTGACGGTGAGCCGGTGGCGATGGTCCGCGCCCAAGTGGAGGAGTTCGGCGGGGCGCCGCTGTGCACGCTCATCGGCGGGGGCAAGAGCGCGCCTGATCGTGCCGCGCTCTACAACGGGGCGCTGGTGCGCTACCTGGACTTCAACGACTCCTACCTGGCACCCGGCGAAACCTGCCATCCGAGCGACAACCTCGCTCCGGTACTCGCCGCGGCCGAATACGCGCACGCCGACGGCCGCACGCTACTGAGCGCGCTGGCGGTCGCCTACGAGGTCCAGAACCGCCTCTCCGAGGTGGCACCGGTACGCGCCAAGGGCTTCGACCACACCACCCAGGGCGCGTACGCCGTCGCCGCCGGCGTTTCGCGCGCGCTCGGGCTCGATGCGCGACACACCGCCCACGCGATCGCGACCGCCGGCACGTCGCTGAACGCGCTGCGCGTCACGCGCACGGGCGAGCTCTCACACTGGAAAGGGCTCGCCTATCCAGCGGCGGCGTTCGCGGCCACCCAGGCGGCGTTCCTAGGGATGCGTGGCGTGACCGGGCCCCGCGAAGTGTTCGAGGGCAACAAGGGATTCATGGAGGCGATCGCCGGCCCGTTCGAGATCGACTGGCGACAAGAAGACCTCGAGTCGGTGCGCCAGACGATCCTCAAGCGCTACAACGCCGAAATCCACTCGCAGTCGGCGATCGAGGCGCTGCTCGCGCTGCGCGCCGGACATCGGCTGACCGGTGCCGAGGTCGAGCGGATCGAGCTGGACACGTTCCAGGTCGCGTTCGACATCATCGGCGGCGGCGACGAGGGCGACAAGCACCAGGTGCGTTCCAAGGAGGAGGCGGACCACTCGCTGCCCTACCTGCTCGCGGTCGCGCTCCTCGATGGCCAGGTGCTGCCCGAGCAATACCTCCCCGAGCGGATCGTCGCCGACGACGTGCAGCAGCTGTTGCGCCGCGTCGAGGTGCACCCCGATCCCGAACTCTCGCGGCGCTTTCCCGATCAGCACAGCGCTCGCCTGCGTGTTCGTCTACGCGACGGGCGCACGCTCGAGCGCGAGCAACACGATTACGAGGGATTCCACACCCGCCCGATGAGCTGGGACACGGTAGCGGCGAAGTTCAACCGGCTCGCCGCAGCGCACATCGACTCTGGGACCCGCACGCAAATCGCCGACGCGGTGAGACGTCTGGATGAGCTGGACCACCTCGGAGTCAGCGAGCTCATGCGGCTGCTCACGACTCCACCGACATCAGATGAACGGAGCAACTGATGACCACCAACACCCTCACCGCACTAGATGAGCTTGCCGATCGGATACCGCGATCCCACGGGCCGCTCGCCGACGACCCGCTGGCCGAGACCTCGAGACACGTCTTGACGGCGACGGACCACGGGATCGTCGCACTCGACGGCTCGCCGGCGGGCAAGGACGCGTTAGCGCTAGGTGCGCTGTTGGCGGGCTCAGCATGTTCCGTGCCGGGACAGCCCAAACGCCTGGCCCGCGGCCGGTGGCCAGCCGGCGGGACGCTCACCCGCTCCACTCCGGACCGCCCGAAAGGAGGGATCTGACCCATGGCCAGCTATCGCCGACACCTACTCGAAAACCTCGAGAACTGGACGCTCTCCGGCGGCCGCTGGCGGATCGTCTCCATCTCTAACGAGTGCGCGGTGGTCGACCTCTGCACCTGTACCGGCGAGCCGATGCAACGACTCCAATCCGACGACCCAGCGGTGATCGCACACCTACGCACTACGCACTCCATCCTTGACCTGAACTGACGAAAGGAAACACACATGACCTCCCTGACACCAACCCCACCAGCCGAGCTCACCTTCCCGTTCCTGCGCGCCAACGAGCGCCCGGCAAAGCCGCGAGCGCGCGGAGTGACCGAGATCCGCGGCCCGTACTACTCGGTGATGGGACCGCGCTACCTCGCAGACGTGCTCGACACCATGGGCGAGCACGTCGACGCGTTGAAGTTCGCGGGCGGCTCGTTCACGCTCATGCCAAAGCCAGCGTTGCGCGAGCTGATCGAGATCGCGCACGAGCAGGACGTGCTCGTCTCCACCGGTGGTTTCATCGAACACGTCCTCACCCAGGGCCCGGATGCTGTCGAGCGCTACATCGATGAGGTCGCGCGCGTGGGCTTCGACATCCTCGAGGTATCCGCCGGCTTCATCAGCATCCCGACCGACGACATGCTGCGGCTGGTGGAGCGAGTCCAGCGCGCCGGCCTGAAAGCCAAGCCGGAGGTCGGGATCCAGTTCGGCGCCGGCGGCGCGACGAAGCCCGAGGAGCTCGAGCAAGAGGGCACCCGCGATGTCGGCTATGCAATCGACCTCGCCCGCCGCTGCCTGGACGCCGGCGCGTACATGATCATGATCGAGTCCGAGGGGATCACCGAGGAGGTCACCAGCTGGCGCACCGACGTCGTCGCGACGATCGCGCGCGAACTCGGCCTGGAAAAGGTCATGTTCGAGGCCGCCGACCCCGAAGTGTTCAGCTGGTACATCAAGAACTACGGGCCGGAGGTCAACCTGTTCGTCGACCACTCGCAGATCGTCCAGCTCGAGTGCCTGCGCCGCGGGATCTGGGGCACCAAGAGCCTCTGGGGTCGCGTTGTGACCTACGCCGGCTCAAGCGAGAACGGGGCGCGGCTGTGATCGGCCCCGGCGCAGCGGGCAGGGGTGCTAGCGCAAACGCGCGATCGAGGCCTCCTCGGGGGGTGCTCGTAGGGGAACGACGCTCCGTGCGGCCCGACCCGTGTTCCTCTGGCGAGCTGAACTCGAGGATGGTGAGCTGATATGCCGAGTGTGGCTATCAACGGTCTGGGCAGAATCGGCCGTGCCGCCCTGAAGATCCTGGTGGATGCCGACGGGCTTGAACTCGTCGCGGTCAATGACATCGCGGATGCAGACAACCTGGCATACCTACTCAACTACGACACCGTGTACGGCCGCTACCACCACGAGGCCCGAGCCGACGACGGCGCGTTGGTCGTTGACGGCAACCGGATCCCGGCGCTGGCCGAGCGTGACCCGGCGAACCTCCCCTGGGACGACCTGGGTGTCGACCTGGTACTGGAGTGCACCGGGTCCTTCACCACCGCCGAAGACCTGGCGAAGCATGTTCAGGCCGGCGCGTCGTACGTGATCCTGTCGGCACCGACGAGGTCGGAGACCGTGCCCACGGTGGTGCACGGCGTGAACCGCCCGCACGGCCAACCACACGTCATCTCCTGCGCCAGCTGTACGACGAACTGCATCACACCCGTGATCGAGGTCGCCAACCGGCGACTTGGGGTAGAGCGTGCGCTGATGACTACCGTCCACGCCTACACCGCGGGTCAGCAGCTGGTGGACGCTCCCAGCAGGAGCTATCGGCGTGGCCGGGCGGGCGCGGCCAACCTAGTCCCCACCTCGACCGGGGCGGCACGGGCCACCACCCGCGCGGTTCCGGAGCTCGCCGGGCGGTTCGACGGGATTGCCGTTCGCGCCCCAATCCTTGTGGGCTCGATCGCGGACATCGTGTTCGTCGCCAGCCGGCCGACCACGACCGCTGAGGTTAACGAGGCATTCCGGCAAGAGGCTGAGTCCACCCGCTACGACGGCATCCTCGGCGTCTCCGAGGACCCACTGGTGTCCTCCGACATCATCGGAGACCCGCGCGCTGCCGTCCTCGACCTCGAGCTGACCAGGGTCGTGGATGGCACGCTGGTTAAAGTGATGGCCTGGTACGACAACGAATGGGGCTTCACCCATCAGATGATCCGCGAAGCCCGGAGAATCCTTGGCTGACCATCAGCTCGAGAGCTTTCGAGCGGCCTGGCCACCGTCGATGTGCGCAGACGACGACTAGCGCTCTCGTCGGGCGGCGCGCCGCCCGATGCACGAAATCGGTCTCCGACGTCACGGTTCGCCAACCGCCGCCGCGCCGTGGCGGAAGATTCGGAAGTAGTGACGCACAGCGGGCGGCGCGGTGTTCGTGGCTGGCGCGTGTCGGCTGGCCACTGCCGCGATCGGCTCGGAGGCGGCAACGTGTTCAACGCGCGAGGTAAGAACCCTGATGGTCCTGAGCGCTAGGAGGTATGAACAACGTCACCCCCCGCACTGCGCCAACGCTTGCCCGCCACGTTGTCCGGCTTTCCCATAAGCTCGACATCCCTTCCGACGACGGAGAGGGTGAGGACATGGCGCTGGACGTGCGTGCCAAGCGCATTTACGACCCCGTCGATCCCGAGGACGGCTACCGCGTCCTGATCGACCACGTATGGCCGCGCGGGGTCTCACACGAGCGAGCTCGACTCGACGAGTGGGCGCGCGCGTTGGCTCCCAGCGACGAACTGCGCAAGTGGTTCGACCACCGCCCGCCCCGCTTCGCGAGCTTTCGCGCGCGCTACCGCGACGAACTCGCCGCGCAGGCCGAGCCCGTCGACGAGCTGCGCCGCCGTGCCGCGAACGGCCGGGTGACTGTCCTGTACGCCGCCCGCGATCGCGAGCACAACAACGCCGTCGTCCTAGCCGAGCTGCTGCGCGATGCTTGAGACACCAATAACGGAGGGTCAAGAGCGCGCGGCCGAGACGGCCAAGACGGTCGAGCGACACGC
>DASYFZ010000044.1:0-23709 GCA_036000295.1 Solirubrobacteraceae bacterium | reverse complement strand
TCCTCGAGATCCTTGATGACGCGCTCGTACTCGGCCTTGGACATCTTGTCGGGGCAGATGTGAACGGCGACGGCCACGTCAGCCCCCCGCCACGCTTGGGCTATCGGCGACGGCTGCCTGCAGCGCCCGGGTGGCCTCCGGGGTGAGGTGATGGCGCACGAGGCGGCCACCGAGCGGGTCCAGCGCGGCAGCCATGGCGTCGACGTGCTCGGCCGGCGCCAGCAGGATCACCGCTGAAGATTTCTCGGGGACCTCCTTGCGGACCTCGTCGAACAGCTCGCCGCGAAGCTGCGGACCCGCGTGCTCGCTCGACAGGCCTTCGACGACTCCGCCCGCGACAAATCCGGCCGCGAGCCCGGCAGGGCCGAGCAGCAGCCCGACCGTACCGCCGGCCACCGCGCCCTCGGTCACCTTGCGCCCGACGAAGTCCTCGTAGTCATCGGCGTCCACGTAATGGCCGGCGAACGTCCCGCGAACCACGATCCGGCCAGGCCCGTGATGCTCGACGAACGCAACCTCCTGCGCCCACGCGATGCCGTCGACCTCGCGGGGGGCACGCGAGTACGCCTGCTCGGCACCCTCCGTGTGCCTGAACACGACCAGCGCGAGATCCAGACCCTCCGATTGCATCGGAGGGGCACGGTAGTCGCGGGCCGGCCCGATCGCATCGCCCCAATCGGGTGACGCAAGGACCGTCTGCCAACATCGATGTCGATGCCCGACGAGTCGGTCACCCCTCTGCATCCGCTGCTTGCGGCGCGGTGGAGCCCGACCGAGTTCGATCCGTCCGACGTCGTCACCCCGGAGCAGACCGAGTCGTTGCTCGAAGCCGCGCGCTGGGCGCCGTCGGCGGGAAACTCCCAGCCGTGGGCGTTCATCGTCGGGCGGCGCGGCGAACCCGATCACGCGCGCTTGGCGCGATACCTGACCAAGAGCTCGGCGAGGTGGGCCGGCACCGCGGGCGTGCTGATCGCGAACCTGTCGCACCGCTTCGTCGAGGACACCGACTGGGAGTACTCGGAGTTCTCGCTCTACGACCTCGGCCAGGCCGTCGCCCACATGTCGTTTCAGGCGCAGTCGCTGGGTTTGCACGTGCGCCAGTTCCGGGCGTTCGATCGTGAGGGGCTCGCCGCCGAGTTCGACGTGCCGTCGCATTGGGAGGTGACGACGATGTCAGCCATCGGCCGGATTGCAGTCACCGCGGATCGCCCCGACTCGCAGGAACCGGGCGCCGGCGATCGGCGGCGCCACTCGGCGACGGACATACAGTGGCCGCAAGCCGCGATCGTAGAACGCCACTGACCCGGCCGGCGCGCCGCGTCAGCCTCCGGCTGCCTGCCCGCCGTCGACGTGCAGCGTCTCGCCGGTGACGAACGAGGCCCGCTCGAGATACAGGATCGCGTCGACGACGTCGTCCACGTCGCCCACACGGCCGAGTGGATGCAGGCCGGCGAGGCCGGCATACGACGCGGGATCGTGAGCCGCCGTCTTGATCACCCCGAGCGACACCGCGTTGACGCGCACGCCACGCGAGGCGTACTCGATCGCCAGCGACCGCGTCACGGCCACGAGGCCGCCCTTCGTGAGCGCGGGGAGGGCGGAGGGCCTTGCGGCGTCGGCGTGGTCGACCAGGCTCGTCGAGATGTTCACGACGTGGCCGCCGCCTCGGGCGACCATCTGCGCGATCGCCAGCTGGGTGATGTGAAAGAAGCCCTCGAGGTTGACGGCGGTGATCGCCCGGTAGTCGTCGAGCGTGTAGTCGGTAAACGGCTTGCCGATGTAGACGCCGGCGTTGTTGATCAGCGCGTCGATCCGGCCGAACCGGTCAAGCGCCTCGTCGACGATGCGCTGAGCGGTTTGCCGATCGGCGATATCGCCCGCCACCGTGACGAAGTCCTCGTCGCCGCCGGACGCCGCCGATAGCGCGCTGCCCACGACGGCGTACCCGGCGCCGCGGTATCCGGCTGCAAGGCCGGCGCCGATCCCCTGCGATGCGCCGGTGATCACCGCGACCTTGCGCTCGCGGTCAACGGCGGTCATGCGACGAGGTAGGTCTCGTAGATCACTGCACCGGGCTGGCGGCCCGCGACGCTGATGAAGATGCCCTTGTTAAGCCAGTCGAGCGCGGGCGCGGCGGTCTCGATCTGCGTGGAGGTGCGAAACGTGTACTCGCTCGCGTCGACATCCTCGCCACGCCCGAGGCGGGCGAGAACCTCCTGGCTGCCGTGGCGAACCCCGCGTGATTGGACGTACAGGAGGTCGCCGCCGTCGGTCTGCAGCGTGTAGCGGACGTCCCCGAGCGCCGTGCCGTCGGGGAGCACGATCTGCCAGTCGGCGCTCGCGCCCGGCACGAGCGTCCCGTTGAGCTGCGGACCGGTGAAGGTCCCGCCGGTCAGCGGCACGATGCGCCGATTACCCTGCGCGACCGCGCCCAGGTCCAGTGGCTGCCCGAGTGTGGCCTCGAGCCGGTACACCGGCGTCAGGCGGGGGTCGGGGAGAGAGAACAAGCCGAGTCGCCTCCTACACGAACTGCTGGCCGCCGTCGATGTCGTAGGTCGCGCCGGTCAGGGCGGTGTTGATCATGAGATGGACGGCAAGGGCGGCGACGTCCTCGGGGCCGACGACGCGGCCGATCGGAAGCGTCTTGCGCAACTCCTCGCGCCTGGCGTCCAGGCCCTCGCTGGAGAAGTAAGACGCCGACAATGGCGTGTCGACGAAGCCCGCGGCGATCAGGTTGACGCGGACCGGGGCGAGTTCGAGGGCCAGCGTCGCCGTGAAGGGCGGGAGCGCGGCGGTCGCCGCGGGGGCGATCCCGAGCGAGCGACTGATTCGCCGTCCGCCCGTGCCGCCCATCAGCAGCAGGCACCCGCCGGGCCGCATCTTGGGAGCAGCGTTCCGCGCAACGTCGAGCCCCAGCGCGAGGTGACCGCCAACGGCATCGCGCACCTGATCGGCGGTCATCTCGAGCAAAGGCACGTAGCTCGGGCCGGGACCCGTCAGCAACACGTGGTCAATCGGCTCGGGTAGTCCATCGAAGAAACGCTTCAGCGCCGCGGCGTCGGTGGCATCGAACGCCGAGGTGCTGCGCGCACCGACGTCCTGCGCCGCCTGCTCGAGCCGCTGCGCATTGCGGCCCACGAGGACGACCTCGGCGCCCTCAACATGTGCGAGGCGGGCAGTCTCGAGCCCGATGCCGGCGCTGCCGCCGATCAGAACGACGGTCTGTCCGCGCAGTTGCGGTTCGCGTACGGCCGGAGTGGTCGTGGCCATCGTGCCTCCTCAGCCGGGCAGGGTCGACAGGGTTGCCATCTGCGAGTCCATCGGCCGCATCCGCGGCGGCTTGTCGGCGATCGTCATCTGCAGTTGTTTGACGGCCGCGTCGTAGATCCCCGAGAAGCTGGGGAACGGCTGGATCGTGTCGCCGAGCACGGCGAGCGGCACCTGTGCCCGGATCGCGAGCGTCGCCTGCTGCATCCACTCGCCTGCCTCGGGGCCGAGCGCGTAGGCGCCGGTCAGTCGCTGGCCGTCGCTGAGCAGCGTCATGAACCCGTTGGACTCGGCGTAGGCGTGGGTGTAGGTGGCGGTCTTCGGCACCTCGGACACGAGCGTCGTGGAGCTGTACTCGGCCTCGAGCACGCCCACGGCCGCGGCCTGGGGGTCGGTGTACGTGACTCGGGGAACGGCCTCGTAGTTGGCCGGATGGGATTCGCCGGCGATGTTCGCGGCAACCACGTCGCCTTCGTATTCGCCAACGTGCGTCAGTGGCCAGACGCCGGTGACGTCGCCGATCGCCCACAGTCGCTCGCCCGCGCGCATGTACTCGTCGACCTTGATCCCGCGTGGGTTGGGCTCGACCCCGACGGTTTCGAGCCCGATCCCTGCGACGCGGGGACGCCGGCCGGTCGCGACGAGCAGGCAGTCTCCGCGGAACTCGCGCCCGTCTTCGAACTCGAGCACGTAATCATCGCCATCGCGGCGCGCCGCGCTCGCGTGCATCCCGAGCACGACCTCGATCCCGTCCTTGCGCATCGCCTCGCTGAGCGCCTCGCCAAGCGGCGCTGCTTCGCGCGGAATCAGGCGGTCGGCGCCCTCGACGACCACAGCCTCGCCGCCAAGACGGTTGACGACCTGGGCGAGCTCGACGCCTGCCGAGCCGCCACCCAGCACGAGCATGCGGCGAGGGACGGCCTTCATGCTCGTCGCCTCGCGCGTGCCCCACACGCCCTCGAGCTCGCTCAGTCCCGGGAGCGGAGGCGTGATCGGGTCCGAGCCCGTCGCGACGACGACGTGCTCGGCGGTGTGTCGCACGCCGTCGACCTCGACCGTGCCCAGGCCGGCCAGCCGGCCGTTGCCGCGCAGCAGCTCGATGCCGGCGCTCGCCAGCCACCGCTCCTGGCCGGTGTCGGTGTGGTTGGAGACCATGAAGTCACGCCAGTCGAGCGCCGCCTGGACGTCGACCTGTGCCTGTGCTCCGGCCTCGATGGCGCCGTGCACCGCCTCCCCGGGCCGCAGCAGCGACTTCGACGGAATGCAGGCCCAGTACGAGCACTCGCCGCCGACGAGCTCTCGCTCGACGATCGCCACGCGGTATCCGCGCGCCGAGATGGCGGCCGCGCAGTGCTCGCCCGGGGCACCGCCGCCGAGAACGATCACGTCGTAGTCGTAATCGCTCATCTCGTCATCTCCATCGCGGCGGTTCGGATGTCCCCATCGGTGTCACTTCGCATGATCCGCTCCTGGTGTCGGGTGACGACGCAGCCTGACCTTGCCTGACCGGGCGTCTGGTCGCGCCCGGCGACTCCCCAGTCAGGTCCCTGGCCTTCGGTCCGGCCCGCGTGCGCACCAGTGGGTTCCCGGGCGCAATCGCGGCGGGCGAAGTCCAGAGTCGACGCTATCGACCGCGACTGCCGAAGGGAAGGCAATATGGCGTCAGCCCGGACGATCTCGAACGCGATGAGCGTCTGCTATCGCACCGTCGACGGCGTGCGGATCCGCTGCGCCGTGAGCGACGGCCCACCGAACAGGACCGTCGTGCTGACAAGTCCGTGGCCTGAGAGCGTTTACGCGTTCGCCCCGATCTGGAGCGTGCTCGGACGGCGGTTCCGTCTGTTCGCCGTGGATCTGCCCGGGTTTGGCGCTTCCGAGCGTCGCGACGATCTGCTCTCACCGCGCGCGATGGGCGCGTTCCTCGTCCGCCTCGTGGATGAGTGCGAGCTCGGACGGCCGCATCTCGTCGCGCCCGACGTCGGCACCTCGGCAGCGCTGTTTGCGGCAGTCTCGTCACCCGGGTTCGTGGCAAGCGTGGTGGTCGGCAGCGGCGGCGCGGCGGTGCCGATCGAGCTCGGGGAGCCGCTCAGGGGGTGGGTGCTCGACCCCGACGTCGAGCGCTTCCGGTCGGTCGACTCGGCGACGATCATCACCACGGCGCTCGACACGGTCGCAGGCTACGAATTCCCGAGCGTGGTCCGCGAGGACTACCTCGAGTCCTACGCCGGCGACCGCTTCTTCGAGTCGATCCGCTACGCCCGTCGCTACCCGGATGAGCTGCCGGCGCTGGCGCAACTGTTGCCCGAGCTAGAGACGCCGGTCCTGATCTTCGCGGGCACGCGCGACCGGGTCGTCCCACTCGTCAACGCCGAATTCCTGGCCGAGCGGATTCCCTTCAGCCGACTGGCTGCGATCGATTCCGGTCACTTCGTCTGGGAAGAGGCGTCAGAGCGATTCGCGGCGATGATCGACGCCTGGGTGACCGGGGGTTACCGGGACCCGCGCGGCCAGTAGCCGTTGTAGATGCTGTCGTCACGGTCGCACACTCGACAGCCTGTCTCGCCTGTGCGGGCCCTGGTTCACACCCTGGTAACACGTCGTGCCGGGAAAGGTGTCGACGGGCGCGCTCGCTGCGTAGCATGGACTCCGTACATGGCTAATCGCCCCGCCTTTCCGGGAAGGCTGACGCGACTGCGTGGGCGGAGTGCCGAATGCTCCGCGCTCGACGGGATCGTCGCCGACATCCGTGCGGGCAAAGGACGGGCGCTCGTGGTCCGAGGGGAAGCCGGCGTTGGCAAGACGGCGCTGCTCGAGTATCTCGTGGACGCCGCGTCAGATCTCCACGTCGTCCGTGCCACCGGCGTGGAGTCCGAGATGGAGCTCGCATATGCGGGCCTTCACCAGTTGTGCGCGCCGCTGCTGGATCGCCTCGAACGCCTCCCCGAACCCCAGCACGAGGCGCTCCAAATCGTGTTTGGATTGAGCAGCGGGAGCCCGCCCGATCAGTTCCTGGTCGGCTTGGCGGTGCTGAGTCTGCTGTCCGAGGCCGCCGACGAGCGTCCGCTGCTGTGCGTCGTCGATGACGCGCAATGGCTGGATCACGCCTCGGCGCTGACGCTAGCGTTCGTGGCCCGGAGGCTGCTGGCCGAGCCCGTCGCGCTCGTGTTCGCCGCGCGCGAGACCGACGAGGCGCTGGAGGGGCTTGCGGCACTGGAGGTTGGCGGGCTTCGCGAAAGAGACGCACAGGCGCTCCTGGGATCGGTGATCCAGTTCGTGCTCGACCAGCGCGTCCGCGATCGCATTGTTGCGGAGACCCGCGGCAATCCACTGGCGTTACTGGAGCTGCCGCGAGGTCTGACCGCAACGCAGTTGGCGGGCGGGTTCGGCCTGCTCGGTGCACAGGCGCTGACCGGGCGGATCGAGGAGAGCTTCCAGCGCCGGCTGGAAGCGCTTGCAGACCAGACGCGAATGCTGTTGGTGATCGCCGCGGCCGATGCGGTGGGGGATCCGCTGCTCTTGTGGCGTGCCGCCGACCGGCTCGGGATCGGGGCGCTCGCCCAGAGTGCGGAGGCGGAGGGGTTGCTCGAGATCGGCGAACAGGTGACCTTTCGCCATCCGCTCGTGCGGTCGGCGGTTTACCGGACGGCATCGCCGGAGCACCGGCGAGCGGCACATCTTGCGCTCGCGGAGGTAACAGACCGGCGACTGGACCCAGACCGCCGCGCGTGGCATCTCGCCTCGGCAGCAAGCGGCCCCGACGAGGACGTTGCGTCAGAACTCGAGCGCTCGGCGGACCGAGCGCAGGGGCGCGGTGGCCTCGCCGCGGCCGCTGCCTTCCTGCGCCGCGCCGTCGCGCTGACCGACGACTCGGCGCGACGATCCGAGCGGGCGCTCGCCGCCGCACAGGCCAGCCTGCAGGCGGGCGCCTTCGACGTGGCGCTGCAACTGCTGGCGGCTGCGGAGGTCGGGCCGCTGAGCGAGCTTCAGCTCGCCCGGGTGGAGCTGCTGCGGGCCGAGGCGGCCTACTCCGAGGTTCGCGGCAGCGATGCACCGGCGCTTTTGTTGCGGGCCGCGCGGAAGCTCGAGCCACTCGACCAGCGCCTTGCGCGCGATACCTATCTCGACGCCTGGAGCGCCGCGCTGTTCGCTGGCGAGCTGGCGACCAGCGGGGACCTGCACGAGGTTTCCCGGGCCGCGCTGGACTCGCAACGAGGCGGTGGTGCCGAGCGTCCCGCCGACGTTCTGCTCGACGGTTTCGCGATGGCCCTCGAGGCAGGGAGGACGGCCTCGGGGCCCGTGCTGGAGCGCGCCGCCCGCGGATTTGCCGGCAACGACGTCTCGGTCGAAGAGGTGCTTCGGTGGGGATGGCTCGCGACCGCGGCGGCGGTGATGGTGTGGGACTACGAGACGTGCGTCGCGGTCGCGGCCCGCGGCGTTCAGCTCGCGCGTGATTCAGGCGCGCTGGCCGTGCTCGTGGTCGCGCTCAACGTGCTGGCACAGGCGGTCGCTCTGAGCGGCGATTTCGAACGGGCGGAGTCGCTGATCGCCGAGGCCTATGCGGTCCGGGACGCCACCGGCGCGCAGGTCGCTCCGTACGGTGCGCTTGTGCTCGCCGGCCTGCAGGGACGCGAACCGGACGCCTCGACGCTGATTGACGCGACCATCACCGAGGCGACGGCCGGCGGGCAGGGAACCGCGGTCCAGTATGCGCGCTGGGCGCGATCGGTGGTCCTCAACGGTCTGGGCCGCTATCCGGAAGCGATGGCAGCTGCCGCAGACGCCGCCGACGACACGCCGGAACTGTTCGTGTCGGCGTGGGCGCTGAGCGAGCTGGTCGAAGCCGCCACCCGGAGCAACGAGGCGCAAGTTGCACGCGGAGGCGTCGAGCGCCTCGCCGCGATCACCGCCATCGCCGGCACCGACTGGGCGCGCGGAATCGAGGCTCGATCACGGGCCCTGGTCAGCGACGGCCCGACGGCGCAGCGCCACTACCTCGAGGCGGTCGAGCGACTCGGCAGGACACGGCTGCGTCCTGAGCTTGGTCGTGCGCATTTGCTGTACGGCGAGTGGCTGCGCCGTGAGAATCGCCGCGTCGAGTCGCGCGCCGAGCTGCGCCTTGCGCACGAGCTGTTCACGGCAATCGGCATGGAGGCATTCACCGAACGCGCCCGCATCGAGCTGCTGGCGACCGGTGAGAAGGTGCGCAGGCGCGACGTCGAGACGCGCGACGAGCTCACCGCTCAGGAGCGCCAGATCGCCCAGCTCGCGCGCGACGGTCTCTCCAACCCGGAGATCGGCGCGCGCATGTTTCTCAGTCCGCGCACGGTCGAATGGCATCTGCGCAAGGTCTTCACGAAGCTCGACATCGGCTCGCGCCGCGAGCTGGCGAAAGCGCTTCCGGTCGCCGGACCGGGAAGGTTGGGCGGCGCTTCGGGGTCCATGTAGAGAGGGCTGCTGTGGGTCGTCATCGGTCACCAAGCCGAAAGGATCCATCGTGCGCAGTTCCTCACGGAGACCGGCCCAGGTCTCACTCATCGCGATAGCCGCTGCCGCGGCGATCGCTGTCCCTGCGCTTGCCAACGGGCGGGCGTTCCTCCATCGCTTCACACGGATCGGCACCCTCGCGTCGATGGTGCCGGGCCGCGGGCCTGCCAAGGGTGACGAGAACCCATATGGCGTTGCCGTGGTCTCGCGCACCACCGGCGGTCTGGTTCGCGGCGACGTGCTCGTCAGCAATTTCAACAACGCGAAGAATGAGCAGGGCACAGGGTCGAGCATCGTCGAGGTGTCACCCGCCGGCAAGGCACAAGTGTTCTCGGTCGTGCCACGGCCCACGTCCACACCCGCGGTCGGCCTGACCACGGCGCTCGTCGAGCTGAAGAGCGGATTCGTGATCGTCGGCAGCCTCCCGGCGCCCGGCGGCAACTCAAGCGCCGCCCGCGCCGGCGCCCTGTCGATCCTGAACTCCCGGGGCCACGTCGTTGGCGTGATCTCGGGCGGCGACATCAACGGGCCCTGGGACATGACCGCAGTCGACCACGGTAGCCGGGCGGTGCTGTTCGTCACCAACGTGCTCAACGGAACGGTTGCCGCGACCGGCAGAAAGGTGCAGCAGGGGACCGTTGTCAGGATCGACCTGCGGATCGCCAACGGCCATGCGCCTGTCGTGACGTCCAACCGCGTGATCGCGACGGGCTTCACCGAGCACACCGATCCCAACGCACTGGTGGTCGGACCGACCGGGGTGGGCATAGCATCCAACGGCACCCTCTATGTCGCCGACTCGAGCAACAACCGGATCGCCGCGATCCCCGATGCGCTGACGCGCGCGAGCGTGCTCGCCGGGGGCGCCAGGACCGTCGCACAGGGCGGCAAGCTCAGCGATCCGCTTGGCCTCACGGTCGTGCCGGGCGGCGACGTCGTCTCGATGAACGGAGGAAACGGCGACGTGGTCGAGACCACCCCGGGCGGCCGGACGGCGGCTAGCCGGACCCTCGTGCGCAATGGCGCCGGGGACCTGTTCGGCGTTGCGACCGTCCCCTCGGGTGGCGGCCTCTATTACGTCGATGACAATGGGAGCGGCTCGGCCGCGAACTCCCTTCAGATACTGCACTGACTGCCTCACAATTGATGCCCATGAGCAGATATGGGCATGCGGTCGCGATCGGAAAGTCGAATCGCTACCACAGGGTCGAGTTCCGGATCGACGTCGACGACGACGGGCGGCTCACGCTTTCCCTGCGCAAGGGCGAGGCACGGCTGCAGACGGCGGTGACCCCCGGCGAAGCGATGGAGCTGGCGGCGATCCTCGAGAGCGCGGCGCGGCTCGCGGACCGCTGACCGGCGGTTGCGCTCAGGCGACGGTGCGGTCTTCGAGGTAGTGCTGCAAGCGCACGAGCGACTTCCGGTCGGGAGTGACGATCACGCTCTCGTTGCCGTGCCAGGTGACGCGAAGCCTGTGGCGCATCCCGCGCCGGATCAACTCGACGTTGCGTGCAGCGGACAACAGGTTGTCGTGCACGACCGATAGCCCGGTACCGGTGTCGGCGACGAAGATGAAACGCTGGCTCGTGATCGTGACGAACCCGGGCCGCTCGTCGACGTCGGCCACGAACATCTCGCCCGGCAGCTCGTCCTGTCGCAGCCGCACGCCCCACTCGTCGAGAATCTCCTCGGTCGTCATCCGCTTGTTCTTCGGCGAGACGAGCAAGCCCGAGAGCAGTGAGCCAACGCCCGAGGTCGAGGGCCGCGAGGCGCCGCCGGAGCGGTTGCCGGTGCCGGCCGAGGGACTGGCCGTATCCGGCTCGAGCACGAGCGACCCGTCCGGTCGTTGTTCGACGATGACGTAGTCGCCGGCTACGTCACCGCGCAGAGTCACGCGCGCTCGGCGTCCCGGGTCCATGCAACGGAGTTTCGCAGGGCCCGCCTGCGCAACAGCGCAATCGAGACCGCGAGCCAGGCCAGGCCGGCGCAAACCAAGCCGATCCGCACCCACGTGCTCGCCCCCACGACGGCGTGCCCGAACCAGTAGTAGCCCAGCGCGTTGAGGAGCGCCCACGCGAGCGCGGCGGCCGTGCTGACCGGGAGAAAGCGCCTGAGCGGCATGCCACTGGCGCCGGCGAGCAACCCGGTCACGTTGCGCAATCCGCTGATGAACCTGCCGATGAGCAGCCACGCTAGGCCGTGCACGGCAAACTCACGCCTGAGCCGTTGCACGCGGTCCGGGCTCTGGCGCAAGCGGCCGCCAAGGCGCAGCAACAGGCGTTCGCCGCCATAACGACCGAGCGCGAACGCCGCAGTCGTCCCGGCCAGCGCGCCGAGCCCGCCGGCGGCGATGACTCCGGCGATCGGCAGGCCGTGTTCGGCGGCCGCGTACAGCGCCGCCGCGATCAGCACGGTCGTTCCGGGCAGAGGCAGGCCAAACGCCTGCAGCGCCACGGCCACGAACACGAGCAGGCACCCGTACTCGTGCACGAGGTGCGATACGTCTAGCGAGCCCACTCTCGGATCGTAGCCGCGGCCAGGGCGATCGAGCTCAGCGCCGGACCCGATAATGCAAGTGCGTGACCCCGTTCTCGCCCTCGAGGATCCGAGTGCGCTCCAGTTCGATCTGCCGAGCGTCGAGGCCGTCGAACAGGCGACGGCCCTGCCCGAACAGCACCGGCACGACATGCAGTTCGAGCTCGTCGAGGACGCCGGCGGCGAGTGCGAGCCGCGCGACTCCTGCACCGTGAACCAGCACGCCCTTGGCGCCCGCTGCCTTCTTGGCCTGAGCCATCGCCCTGGCGACGTCGTCCACGGCGGTGACCAGCGGCCACTGCCCGATGTCGATTCCCGCTTTGCGGCGATAGAGGATGAAGATCGGAACGCCGTCGTGGTGGTCACCGCCCCACCCGCCCGCCGGCTCGAACGTTCCCCGGCCGGCCACGACGGCACCGGTCGCGAGCATCTCGTCGAACACCACGCCGTTGACGCCCTCCGGGCGGGCGATCCGTGCGTGGCCTGCGTCGGTGCCGGCGATCAGCCACTCGTGAAGACGGTGCCCTCCGTCGCCAAGCCCGTTGCCGGGTCCGTCATTGGGGCCGGCGATGAACCCGTCAAGCGAGATCGACATATCGAGAACGGTCGTGGACACGGGTGCCTAGCCGACGGGCGCAAGCAGCGTCACCGACGCCTTATCGCGCGGGACTGTGATGAGAGTACGCCTGCTGGAGGCCTCTCCGGGCCCCGGGGCGGACGCAAACGTCAGGTTGCGCAGGATCGTGCGCATCACCAGCCGTGCCTCGGTCAACGCGAACCCGGCTCCGATGCAGCGGTGGATGCCACCCCCGAACGGGATCCAGGTGTAGGTGCCCGGCCGCTCCTCGAGGAAGCGCTCGGGACGGAAGCTACGGGGGTCTGGATAGATGTCAGCACGGTGGTGCATCCGCTCGATATCGGCCGCGACGACCGTTCCCGCCGGGACCGCCAGGCCGTTGAGGTCGAAATCTTCGGCCACGTACCGCAGTGTCACCGGGACCGGCGGGCGCACGCGCAGCGTCTCCTGCACGGCCGCGGACAGATACCGGCCGTTGCCATCGAGCGCGTCACGGCGGCACTCCTGCAGCGCCTCGGGATGACGCGCCAGCCGCTCGGCCATCCACGCCAGCGTGTTGGCGGTCGTCCCCCAGCCCGCGACGAGCAGCACGCGTAGGGCCACGACGATCTCGTCGTCCGACAGCGGGTCGTCGGCTTCCCCGGTGGCCAGGAAACGGCCCAGGCAGTCGGCCGTCGAGCGCGTCCCGGCGGCGCGACGGGCGTCCATCTCCTCGCGCGCGATCGCCTCGATCTCCGCGTGGATCGAGTGCATCTGCGGATAGGGCGCCCACCAGCCCCGCATCACGATCGCCGCCGCAAAGCGCGCGCCGAGCTCCAGTGAGTTCAGCATCTTGTCCAGGCGATCGAGCGCAGTCTGCAGGCGCTTCGCCCTGACCGAGTCCGTCACGCCGAACACCGCGGCGACGATCACGTCGCGAGCCAGGCGGTGTGTCAACTCGGCGAATGGCACGGGTGAGCCGAGCGGCCAGTCGCGCAGCGCCGCCTCGGTCTGCGCGACGATCCCGCCTTCGTAGCCGCGCAGTGCCTCGCCATGGAATGCGGCGGTCAAGCGGCGGCGAAAGCGGGTGTGGTCGTCGCCGTCGAGCGAACTTATTGCGTCATGGCCGAACATCGCTTCGTGGGGCGCGAACCGCCGCAGCGCCTCGCCGAACAGCAGCTTGCCGTCGCGCTCGGTGAAGATCGCGCGACAGTCCTCCGCCGACGAGGTCATCAGCAGCGACGGGGCCAGCGGCGCCTTGACGACGTAGCGCTCGGGTGTGCGGTCGGTCCAGCGCAGGAAGCTCTGCGGCACGAACCAGCGGCCGAGGGTCACCCGCAGGCCCGCGGGTCGCGGCAGCGAGTCGATCGAACTCATCTGAACCAGAGAGTACATGAGAACGACTTAGTACACTAGAAGTAGATGGGAACCCTGGCGAAACTGGACACCACGCGCGGCTTGCCCCGTGGTCGCGGCAGGCTTCCGCGCGACGAGGTGGCCAAGGCCCACCGAGACCGGCTGCTGCGCGCGATGACCGCTGCCGTGGCCGAGCTCGGCTATGCCAACGTCCGCATCGCCGACGTGGTCGATCGTGCCCGCGTCTCCCGCCAATCCTTCTACGAGCAGTTCCCCGACAAGGAGGCTTGCTTCCTGGCCGCCCACGAGCGGGGGATCGAGTTGATCCTCGCGCGCGTGGCGCTGGCTGCTCTGGACATGCGGGGCCTCGACCCGGGCGCACAGCTTCGCGCGGGGATCAGGTCCTACCTGGACCTCGCCGCCGCCGAGCCCGAGTTCGCGTACTGCATGCTGATCGAGCTGCCGGCGATCGGCCCCGCCGGGCTCCGGGCACGGCTCGCGGCGCACGACCAGATCGCGTTGCTGCTGCGCGAGTGGCATCACACGGCGCGCGCTGCACAGACCAGCTTGCCGGAGGTGCCTGCCGGGCGCTACGCGGCAGCGGTTGGCGCGGTGCACGACCTCGTGTACCAGCTCGTGGCAACCGGCCGCACCGATGAGGTGCCCACGCTCGAGGACGATTGCTGCGACGCGATCGCGGCCTTGCTGGCGCTGCGCGCACCGTAGGCGGCTCGACCGACAGCGGCACATTACGATCGTGCTCGTGAGTAGCTTGCGAGTGCGGCATCGAACCGACATCACGCTGGAGCTGATCCATGCGGTCGCATGGCGCAAGTCGAGCCTCGAGATCGCCCCCGAGGCAATGGCATTGATGGATCGCTGTCACGACACGTTCGAGACGCTCGTCGCCGATCGGCTGCGCGACGATCCGCAATCGCTGATCTACGGCGTCACCTCGGCTCCGGGCGACGCTGCCGCGGCGGCGCTCGACGAGCAGGGGAGGGAGGAGCGACCGACGCGGCTCTGGACGGCGATGTCGTTTGGCAAGGCGTTGCCTGAACGAGTCGTCCGCGCGATCGTGGTCGCGCGGCTGGCGAACTTCCTCGAGGGGCACGCCGGGGTGCGCGGTCAGACCGCTCAGGCCGTGGCGAGCATGCTCGAGCTGTCAGACCTCCCCGCCGTGTCCAGCGAGTCCAACGGGGGCTCGGGGGAGGTGCTGGCGCTGGGAACCCTGTTCTATGGGCTCAGCGAACAGCTGCAGCTGACGGCCAAGGAGCGGATGGCCCTGATCAACGGCTCCCCGTGCGCGGCGGCGTTGATCGCCGACCTCGCGCTGGCAGGCCGGCGGCGGTTGCAGCTCGCCGAGGCGGTGTTCGCGCTCGTCGCGGAGGTCGCCGGTGCGCCCGACGAGCACTATGCGGCCGAGCTCGAGGAGCTGTGGGGCGACGAGCACGAGGCGCAGGCGCTCCGTTCCCTCCGCGCACTACTGGAAGGGAGCGACCGGGTCCGTCAGGGCCATCAGGCGTCGGTGTCGTTGAGGATCCTGCCCCGCGTGCTCGGTGCGGCTCGCAGGGCGCAGGCGGAGGCCGAGCGCGCCGCGACCGTGTCACTGAGCGCCGTTACCGACAACCCCGTCTATCTGCCGGCCGACGGGGAGCGCGGCGTCGGGGCCGTCTATTCCAACGGTGGCTATCACAACGCGCGCGCGGCACCTGCCATCGACGGACTCGCGTTCGCCCAGACCGACCTTTGCCAGCTCGCGCAGCGGCTGACCGATCACGTGTTCCAGACCCCGGCCACGGCGCCGTTGGTCGGCGGCGACGAGTGGACCGTGAAGCCGTTGCACATGGTCCAGAACGGCTGGGCCGAAGAAGCCCGTGCGATCGCCGTTCCGACGATCCTGTCGCTCGGCGGGTTCGGCCAGAACGACGTCCCGGCCCTGAACTTCCTGGCGTGGCGCAAAGCATCCGCAGTCGGACGCTGCCTGGACTCCGCGCTCGCCGTGCTGGCCGCCATCGCCTCGCAGGCTCTGTACGCCGGCGCGCGCGAACCGCCACCGCCGCTGCGCCCGCTGCTGAGCCAGGTCCGTGGCGCGTTCGCGCCGGTGAGCCGCCCGCGTCCCCTCGGCGAGGACTGCGAACGGCTCACGGAAACGTTCGCCGCGGCGGTGTTCGGCTAGGCGAGTTAGCTGATCACGCCATGGTCGTCGTCTGGGGCCGGGAGTTGGACGGGCTCGCCGCCGCGTTCCCGGCTTCGATGGCCTTGATGGTCTTGTCGAATTCCTTGACGAGGACGCTCTTGCCGACGGTCCCGAGCACAAGTGCGAGCACGCGTCCCTTGAGGTTGCTGCCTTCGCGCACGTTGACGACGTGCACCTCGGTCGTGCCGTCGGGCCGGCGGGTGAACGTGTAGGTGTAACCCGAGTGGCCTCCCCAGGTGTTGGAGTCGGTCACCGTCAATACCACCCGGCTGGGATCGGACCAGTCGTAGTGCAGGCGCTCCCAGACGCCGCCGGAGCCCTCGGTGACATCGGCATCATGCTGACCCTGACTGTGCACCTTGAGGTAGCCGTCGGCGCTCTTGCCGAAGAGCTTCTCGCGACCGGGACCGAAGTCGGTGAGCGCGGCGATGAACTGCTCGGGCGTCGCCGTGGTGGTGTGGCTGTACTGAATCGTTGACATGTCGTTCCTTGTCTATGCGTTGGAGCCTTGTCGATCCCGGCTGGTTCACAGCCAGGCGCCGAGAATGACCTGGCCGAGATCCTGGTCGGGGTGCTCGCGCACGCCGTAGACCACGCTGGCCCCCGCCCACAGGACGAACCGCCCGAGATGGTTGGGGTAGCGCTCGATCTTGGCGTTGAAGAAGTCGACGGCGCTGCCCTCGGTTCCGAGCAGCTCCTCGGCGTCGTCGAGGTACTGCCGGGTCTCGGCAATCGTGCGGTTGGCGTCGTCGTCGAGCTTCTTGTTCTGGTGGCCCGCGACGATGTGCCGGGGCTGGAGCGCCTCGACCTTGTCGATTGCGTGGCGCCACGGTCCGAAGCCGCCGACGATCCCGACCTGCGCGAGATACATGTGAACGCCGTTGTAGATCACGTCGCCGGCGACGACGAGCCCGAGGTCCGGCACGTGGAGGACGGTCGTGTCGCTTGAGTCGGTGTCGCCGACCTCGACGATCACGAGCTCGTGGCCTTCGAGCGTGAAGCGGTTGTCAGGCACCGTCGCCGCTGTGACCGGTGACGGCGGGATGTCGGAGTACAGCTTGTCCCACAGAAACGGCCGCGTGGCCACGCTGGCTTCCATCTGCGCGACCGTGCCCGCCGACGCGACTATGCGTGCTCCAAACCGCTCCGCCAGCAGACCGGCCGCGAACCAGTGATCACCGTGTCCGTGGGTGATGAAGATGTCGGTGAGATTGCGGTCGTGTGTGGCGACCCAATCGCCGAGGACGCGCGCCTGCTCTGCCGTCAGCCCAGGATCTGTCAGCACCGCGTCCCGGCTGCCGAGGATCAGCGTGCTGGCCGTGGGCGAGAACCGCTTGGGCTCGCCGTTGGGCAGCACTCCGTCCTGCGGGGCCGGCTCATTGACGAAGACGTCGTAGCTCAGACCCTCCGTCTCGGCCTCTGCGGCCTGGTGCGTGGACTCTGCTGTGCTCATCTCGACCTCCGTAGTCGTGCGCTGCCCTGTACGTTCGCGCTTGGGGTCGTGCGTCGCACCCGTGTAGTCCCTGGTTCGTGCCCGGGCACCCGTGCGACTCGTTTAGCCTTGGCCACCAATGGCTGACCAGCCGCCGGGGGGTTTCGGGGCCGCTCAGTGAGATCGTGACCCGCCCCAAAGTCGGCGGGCCGAGTCGCTCAGTCGTCCTCTCCGGGGCGCCACGGGGGTTGGGGAGGCGCTGACACGAGCGCACGCCGCAGGAGCACGAGCAGCTGACGGCGATCGGCCGCGCTGAGGCCACCGAGCACCTCGTCTTCCACTTCGGCCGCCAATCGCTTCGCGCGGTCGAGCGTGCGCCTTCCCTTCGGCGTGATCGAGACCTCCCAGGCGCGGCGATCGCCCGGACGCCGGCGACGCTCGGCCAGCCCGGCGTCTTCGAGCTCGTTGATGAGCTTGACCATGGCGCTCGCGTCGATGGCCATGTCCGCGCTCAGCTGCTGCTGGATGGTTCCCTCGCGAGCGCCGAGCACGTTGAGCAGCGCGAACAGCTCCGGGGTCAGGCCGATCGACTCGAGCCGTTCCGCAGTCCGCGTGTGCGACGCGCGCCACAGGCGAAAGAACAGCTGGCCGGCGAACTCGGCCACTTCGAGATCGGGCGACACGGACGCGGTCATTGGCACATTGTCGCAGATTCGCTGGACCAAAACAATGATTGACAACCACCATCATTGTGCGTTACCATGATGCTAGTGCCGCCCAGGACGATCACAAGTGCTTCACGAAAGGATCTGCCGTGACCGCAATCGAATCCGTCACCCTCGAAGTCCCCGACCCGGCTGCCGCCGGCGCGTTCTATTCGACC
This sequence comes from Solirubrobacteraceae bacterium, assembly GCA_036000295.1. GTDB lineage: Bacteria > Actinomycetota > Thermoleophilia > Solirubrobacterales > Solirubrobacteraceae > Palsa-465. The sequence continues at coordinate 5,996 of DASYFZ010000044.1, read as the reverse complement.
GCGTTCGGGTTGGGCGATCTGCTCGCGCTACGCGCGTCGGACGCGCCGACGACCGGCTTTCGCGGGTTCACGTTGTCGCTCGTGGTGTCCCAGCCGGCCACCGTCGACGAATTCGTGGGCGCCGCGTTGGACGGCGGCGCGACGGCGCTGAAGCCGGCCAAGAAGAGCTTCTGGGGCTATGGCGGCGTGGTGCGTGCGCCGGACGGCGCGATTTGGAAGGTCGCGAGCTCGTCGAAGAGGGACAGCGGCCCCGCTACCCGGGAGATCGACGAGATCGTGCTGCTGCTGGGCGTCGCAGATGTCGCCGCGACCAAGCGCTTTTACGTCGAGCACGGCGTGGAGGTGGCCAAGAGCTTCGGCCGCAAGTACGTCCAGTTCGACACCGGGCGCGTCAAGCTAGCGCTGTACGGGCGCGGCGCGCTGGCCAAGGACGCGGGCGTCTCTCCGGATGGCACCGGCTCGCACCGAATCGTGATCGGCGGCGACAGCGGATCCTTCAGCGATCCCGACGGGTTCGCTTGGGAGCCGGCAGTCGCGGCGACCCGCCCGGCCTTGACATACACGACGTGAACGGCATCAGGAGGTTTCGATGAGCCCCGCGAAGAGCACGAAGAAGTCGGCCAAGAGCACCGCTGCCAAGGCGTCGGAGGGCTTCACCGCCGAGGAACGAGCCGCTATGCGCGAGCGCGTCCGGGAGATCAAGGCGGGCAGTTCGGACGGTGAGGGCGAGGTGCTGGCGAAGATCGCCGAGATGCCCGAGTCCGACCGCGTGATGGCAGAGCGGATCCACGCAATCGTCAAGGACACCGCGCCGCAGCTCACGCCCAGGACGTGGTACGGGATGCCCGCCTACTCGAAGGACGGCAAGGTGCTGTGTTACTTCAGGAGCGCCCAGAAGTTCAAGACGAGGTACGCCACGTTCGGCTTCAGCGACAAGGCGAACCTCGACGACGGCGGGATGTGGCCGACGGACTACGCGCTTCAGAAGCTGACCGCCGCCGCCGAGAAGCGGATCGCCGCGCTCGTCAAGCAGGCGGTGAGCTGATACCCGAGATCGGCCGCTGGCAGAATTGCCCACGTGGCCGAGCACTACCAGCGCCCGGGCTGGTTCACCACCAACGTCTTCAACCGGCTGGTTGCCGGGCTGACGCGCGTCGGCGTCAGCGTTTACGGCTCGCGCGTGCTCGAGGTCAAGGGGCGCAAGTCGGGCGAGTGGCGACAGACCCCGGTCAACCTCCTGCGCCACGACGGCGCGGAGTACCTGGTCGCACCCCGGGGTCACACGCAATGGGTCAAGAACCTTCGCGCCAGCGGTGAGGGGCGGCTGCGTGTCGGCAGGCGCGCGGAGCCGTTTCATGCGGTCGAGCTGACCGACGACGAGAAGCCGGCGCTGCTTCGCGCCTACCTGAAGAAATGGAAGTTCGAGGTGGGCGCGTTCTTTGGCGGCGTGGGTCCGGATTCAGGCGACGAGGAGCTCCGACGCATCGCACCCGATCATCCGGTCTTCCGGATCACCAGGCCCTGACCGGCGAGCCAGCCCGTCAGCTCAGCGTCGTGTTCGGAGCCGGCCAGCTCGAGGGCTGCGTCTTCACGTCGAACACGACCCGGCGGCCCTTGACGTTGAGGATGCGCATATAGGCGGTGTACGGCCCCTCGGGGCCGGTGAAGTGGCAGTCGAACCGGCCGCCTGCGCTCGCCGGGATGCCGTACGGGCAGCGGACGTCGGTCGCACGAAAGCCGGTGTGCTGGTAGACGAACTGCTCGACGTAGTTGGCGGTCGCGCCTGCGTCGATCGAGGCATGGCCTCCGCATGCCGACACCAGGGCCGCGCAGCACACAACGGGGGCGAGCCGCTTGAAGAGATATGCAGGCACCATCTGTTGTCTGCGCTAGGGACGCGACTGCAGCCAGATCCTTCCAACGGTGTGACGCTGCGCCTCACCAGCGCGTTTGCATCAAGCGCGGCGTACAACGGCTTGGCATCGAACTCCCGAATCACCCGAGGCCGCTCCCCGGTGGCCCGGCGCTTTGCGCAAGGCTCGCAAGGCGGCCCTCCAGGAACCGCTGCTCGGGCCCGGGCTGGGTCAGCTCGAGTGCTCGCCCGTACGCGGCGCGTGCTTCGTCGTCGCGGCCGAGGCGACGGAGGAGGTCGGCGCGCGTCGAGTGGTAGTAGCGGTAGTCGTCGAGCGCGAGGCGGTCGAGCAGAGCGAGCCCGGCCTCGGGTCCCTCTAGCTCGGCGGTGGCGATTGCGCGGTTCATCGTCACGACCGGTGAGTCGGTGATGTGCTCGAGCTTCTGGTAGAGGAGCACGATCTCCTCCCAGTCGCGTGGCTCGCGGAGATGCAGATCAGCGATCGCCGCCTGGATGGCGTACGGCCCGCCGCCGTGCAGGGCCAGCGCACGGTCCAGCAGCCGCCGGCCTTCCTCGATCCGGCGCTCGTCCCACAGCGAGCGGTCCTGATCGTCGAGCAGGACGAGCTCTCCTCCCTCAAAGCGGGCGGCCGTACGCGCGTGGTTGATCAGCATCAGCGCGAGCAGGGCGTGTGCTTCGGCCTCATCCGGCATCAGCTCGACCAATGAACTTCCCAGGCGGATCGCTTCTGATGACAGGTCGACGCGGCCGCCGCCCCAGCCCTCGTTGAAGATCAGGTAGACGACCGCAAGCACGGCGTCGAGGCGCTCGGGCAGCAGGTGGTCGGGCGGGACGGCAAACGGGATGCCGGCGTCGCGGATCTTGTGCTTGGCGCGCGTCAATCGCTTGCTCATCGTCTCCAACGGGACGAGGAACGCGCGCGCGATCTCCTCAGTCGAGAGTCCGCCGAGCGTGCGCAGCGTGAGCCCGACTTGCGCGTCGAGGCCCAGCGCCGGGTGGCAACACGTGAAGATCAGCTCGAGCCGTTCGTCCGGGAACGTCGCCGCCTCGTCCATCGCCTCCTCCGATCCCTCTCGCAGCTCGCGCTCCAACTGCTCGGTCTTCGCCGCCAATGTCCGCTCGCGCCGGATGCGGTCGATCGCGCGGTTGCGAGCGGTGGTGATCAGCCAGCCGGCTGGATTGGCCGGGGCTCCGCCGCGCGGCCAGCGCTCGGCCGCGATCGCAAACGCTTCTTGCGCGGCGTCCTCGGCGAGCTCGATGTCGCCGAGAAAGCCGACGAGCGACGCCACGACGCGGCCCCACTCATCGCGGAAGACCTGCTCAAGCACCGATTAGCGGCTCCTCGAGGACCGGCCGGACTTCGATCGCACCCGCGCGCTGCAGCTCCTGGAGCTCATCGGCGACGGCGAGGGCCCCGTCGAGGTTGTCCGCCTCGACGAGGATGAAGCCGCCGAGGAAATCCTTGCTGTCCACGAACGGGCCGTCGGTCAGCAGCGTCTTGCCCTGCTGGTGGCGCACCGTCGTCGCCGAGTCGATGTCACGGAGGCGCAGCCAGCCGGTCACGTTTGGTCGCGCCAGCACCTCGGCGATCCCGGCGTTGATTCGCCGCTGCTCTTCCTCGGTTCGCTGCCGCCGAGCGTCGACGTTGCTGTAGGCCAGGAGTGCGTATCTCAAGACATGTCCTTCCCGCGCGGGTGACCGGATTGTTCGCCTCTTAGACGAACAGCGTGTCCCAGGACGGACACCTTGCCGCTTTTTTCATCTGCTTGTCCGTCTGGTCTGTGCCCGTTCGTCACCCAGGCAGAACCGGCCCAGAGCCGGCCGCGACCAAGGAGGACAGATGAGAGACAAGCCGGGGAATAGCCATCTCGGTTGGGTGATGGCGCTGACGTCGACCGCCTACTTCATGGTCGTGCTCGACTCGGTCGTCGTGATCACGGCACTGCCGCGCATGCAGCGCGACCTGCACGTCAGCCTCGCGTCGCTGCAGTGGACGCTGAACGCCTACGGCATCGCGTTCGCCGCAGGGATCATCACCGCCGCCGCGCTCGGCGACCGGTTCGGGCGGCGCAAGGTCTTCACCGTCGGGCTTGCCCTGTTCACCGTCGCGTCGGTCGCATGCGCGCTGGCGCCGAGCCTGAGTGCGCTGATCGTTGCCCGTACCGTCCAGGGGCTCGGTGGCGCGATCGTGCTGCCGCTGAGCCTGACCATCCTGACGGCGGCGTTCCCGATCGAGCGCCGCGGGATGATCGTCGGGATCTACGGTGGCCTCGCCGGGCTCGCCGTCGCGATGGGGCCGATCGTCGGCGGCGCGGTGACGCAGAGCATCGACTGGCACTGGATCTTCTGGATCAACGTCCCGATCGGCATCGTCGCCGTGCTCCTCGGCGTGCGGCTGTTGCCGGAGAGCCGGGGTGCGCGTGAGCGACTCGACCTGGTCGGAGTCGGGCTTGTCACCGCCGGGGTCATATCCCTGGTGTGGGCGCTCAGCCGCGCAAACGCCGTCGGCTGGTCGAGCGCCGAGGTCGTCGGCACGTTGGTCGTCGGCGCGCTGCTGCTCGTCGTGTTCGTCGTGTGGGAGGGCTCGGTGCGAGAGCCGATGGTGCCGCTTGCACTGTTTGCTGAGCGGGATTTCGCGATCGGCAACGTCACAACGTTTCTGATGTCCGGCGCGATATTCGCCGGCGGCCTGCTGGTCACGGAGGAGTTTCAGCTCGCGCGCCACTACTCGCCGGTTGGCGCCGGCCTGCACTTGCTTCCGTTCTTCGCGACGCCGATGGTCGTCTCGCCCGTGGCCGGCGCCCTGTCGGATCGGATCGGCCGGCGACCGATCATCGTCGCAGGGCTCAGCTTGCTGACCGCCGGGTTCGTCTGGGTTGCGTGGCGCGGCTCGTTGGGCGCGAGCTGGGTCGAGATCGTGATCGCGCTGCTGGTCGCCGGGGTGGGGATCTCGATGGCCCTTCCGACGGTTCCGACAGCCGTGCTGAGCGCTGTGCCCGCGCAGGACATGGGGAAGGCGTCGGGGATCAACTACATGGCGCAGCGCTTCGGCGCCGTGTTCGGAGTCGCAATCGGCAGCACGGTGTTCGCAACGTACGGCGGTCTCGCGAGCCCGGCCGCGGTGACGGCCGGATTCAAGCCCGCGCTCTGGGCGTGCGCTGCGTTTGCGGGCCTCGCGGCGTTGACCGGCCTGGCGATGTCGGCGCGGCGCAGATCGGCGACAAACGTAACGGTGAATTTGGGCCGACCGACACTTACGGACTCCTCACGGGCGACCTAGGCTGGGTCTGGCGTTGTCGAAGATCGATCGCGGCTGCTAGGCCGTCAGCACGGTCCGCAGCTCAAGCGGGACTTCGGCGATCGACTGCGGTGGTTCGGTGGTCTGCATCGCCGGGATCTCCGCGTCGGACCGCGGGCGCCGGCTCGACGGCCGGCACGGGTGGCCGTTGGCCAGGATCACACCGTCGTTGCAATGAGCTTCCACGACGCCGCCGCCGAACTGCTCCTCGTATAGGCGGGCGTACACGCCGCCGCGGGCGAGCAACTCGTCGTGAGTGCCGCGCTCGACGATTGTGCCGTTCTCGATCGCAAAGATCACGTCGGCGTTACGGATCGTCGAGAGCCGGTGCGCGATGGCGATCGTGGTTCGGCGTTGGATGAGCGACTCGAGCGCCTGCTGAACGATCCGCTCGCTCTCGGTGTCGAGCGCCGAGGTGGCCTCGTCGAGGACCAGGATCGGTGGGTCCTCGAGGATCACGCGCGCGATCGCCAGGCGTTGGCGCTCGCCTCCCGAGAACCGGTAACCGCGCTCGCCGACGACCGTGTCGTAGCCATGCTCGAGCGCGAGGATGCGGTCGTGAATGAACGCGGCCTTTGCGGCGGTCACCACCTGCTCATCGGTCGCCGTCGGCCGGCCGTAACTGATGTTCTCGCGGACCGTGCCACCGAAGAGATAGCTCTCCTGCGTGACCACCCCGACCGTGTGTGAGATCGTCGCGGCGGCGAGGTCGCGCACGTCGTGACCGTCGATCTTGACCGCACCTTGCTCGACGTCGTACAGCCGCGGGATCAAGTACGAGATCGTCGTCTTGCCCGCTCCGGAGGGGCCGACGAGCGCCGCGAG
>DASYFZ010000016.1:0-4244 GCA_036000295.1 Solirubrobacteraceae bacterium | reverse complement strand
CCGTTCCAGTTCGCCGGTACGTCGGCGATCCACGATCCGCCGTCGGGAAGCATCCCCGTGGCAGTTGGTGCGGCCCATGCCTGGGTTGCGCCGAGCAGGGCAAGCGTCGCGGCCGCCAAGAGTGCCACGCCGAATCGACGCGCCATCGGTGCGTTCACGGTTCCCACGTCCTCTCCTCGTAGACGCGCTCCTCCCGGGAGCGTCAGGTGCCAGGCCCGGAGCCTATCGCTGACAAGCAACTTGTCAATGCACTTGTCTGACGCCGGATCGGCGTCGCTCCGGGGGGATAGGGTTGTCCGGTGACCGTCAAGCCAGCTCGCGCGACCGCCAAGCCGGCTCACGACCGCGAGGGCGCGTCGCCGCGCGTCGGATACCTCGTCTACCGCGTCGAGCGACGGTTGCGCGTCCGCCTCGACGAGGTCGTGCGCGACGCCGGGGTGACAACCACCGAATACGTCACGCTGAGCGTGCTGCGAGACCGCGACGGCCTGTCGAGCGCGCAATTGGCGCGCTGGGCGTTCGTCACCCCGCAGGCGATGAACCTCGTCGTATCGGCGCTGGAAGGGAGAGGCCTGGTTCGCCGCCGGCCGGACCCCCGTCACCGCCGCGTGTTGCGCACCTCGGTGACGCCGATGGGTCTCAAGGTCCTGAAGCGTTGCGACGAGGCGATGGACGTGATCGAAGCGGACATGCTTGCCGGGTTGGATCCGGAGACGGTTGAGGTGGTCCGCCAGGCACTGTGGTCGTGCGCGCACTCGCTTGAGGCGACACGGCCGCTGCCGCGCTCGCCCGCCCGCTCCTGAGCGGCTCGACGCCCGTTCGAGCGGTCGAACATGACTAAAGCTCTCGATCTGCGTGGTCGATGTATATGAGCAATGGGGGTTCAGGCGCCTGCCTCTGCACGCCCGAGCGCGGCCTGGCGACCGCGTTATTCCGTGCTGGGCGACGAGCGCCTGGCGCGCCTGGTTGGCGACGGCAACAAGCAGGCCTTCGCACCGCTTTACGAGCACTACTACCAGCAGCTCTATCGCTATTGCCGCTCGATCGTCCACGACGACCTCGACGCCCAGGACGCGCTGCAGTCGACGTTCGCGAGTGCGTTCGCCGCGCTGCGAAAGCGCCAGCGCGACGCGCCGCTGCGCCCATGGCTGTTCCGGATCGCGCACAACGAGGCCGTCTCGGTCATCCGGCGGCGCCGCCCGGCGGAGGACCTGTCGAAGGCATCGGACCGCTGCTGCGAGTCGGTCGAGGAGCAGGCCGGCGAGCGCGCACGCTTCGCGATGCTGCTGCGAGACCTGGCGGAGCTGCCCGATCGTCAGCGCTCGGCGCTCGTCATGCGCGAGCTGAGCGGCCTCTCGCACGAGGAGATCGCGATCGCGCTCGGTACTTCGGTGGGCGCCGCCAAGCAGACCATCTTCGAGGCGCGCCGGTCGTTGTCGGAGTTCGCCGAGGGCCGTGTCATGGGGTGTGACGAGGTTCGCAAGGTCGTGTCCGACGCGGACGGACGGTCGCTGCGCAGCCGCCGCGTACGCGCGCACCTCAGTGACTGCGCCGCATGCGCCGAGTTCGCGACGGCGATCGCGACTCGTAGCGCCGACCTGCGCGCGCTGTCCCCGATGCTGCCCGCGACCGCAGCAGCCGGCGTGCTTGCGCGCTCGCTGGGCGCCGGATCGGGACACGGCGGCGGCGGAGCGGCCGGACTTGCGGCAGGCACCGCCGGCAAGACCGCCGCTGCCGCGCTGGCCACCAAGGCGGTGGCCGGTGTCGTGATCGTCGTGGCGGGCACGGCGGGCGCCGCGGCCGGGCTCGGTCAGATCACCGGAAGCTCACATTCTCAACGGCACATGGCGGCCACTCAAACGGTGGCCAGGGCCACGAGCGCGCCCGCCACGAAGGCGACAGCCGCGACGGGCGCGACGGGTCGGGCCGGCGGTCACCGCACCAGCCGTGATCCTGGCCAACAGAGCTCTCCGAAAAACAAACGAGCCGGCAACCATGCGGGCAAAGCGAGGAAGGTGACGCGCCTGGCGGGGATCTCGACACCGAGGATCGGTGGTCACGGCGGCAAGGCCGCCGCCGGCGCACCGGCGAGCGCGGCCAACACGGGCTCGGCGACGTCCCCGCAGCAGATCCCGGCCCAGGCCACGCCCACGCCCACGGCCACGCCCACGCCCACGCGGGGTGGTGCCGGCCAGCCGAGCGGCTCGGGCAGCACATCTCGCGGCAGCGGGTCAAGCCCCGTGACCGTGTCGGCCCCGGGCGGCACCGCGACGGTCAAGCTGCCCGGCGCCAGCGCGACCGTGTCCGTCCCCAGCGGCAGCGCTTCGGTGTCGACACCAGCCGCGAGCGCGACCGTCTCTGTGCCCAGCGGCAGCGCTTCGGTGTCGACACCGGCCGCGAGCGCGACCGTCTCTGTGCCCAACGGCACCACCGTCTCGGTCGGCGGAACACCCACGCTTCACCTCCCCGGGCTGGGATCGGTGCTCGGACCGCTCGGCGGCTCGGGCTCGCAGTCGCACCGCTGAAGTCGTTCCTGACGTTCGCCGTGGGGCCGCGTTGTCGCAGTGAAAGACAAAACAGCCCGGGCACAAACCAGGGGAACGGCAGGCTGCGGGCAGGGCGTGCCAGGGCTGCGAAGTGATGCCGGGAGGCAACATGAGCAATCGTCGGTCGCACACCGCGGCGCAACAGGACGGCACAGGCACATGCTGAGCATGGATGCCGCCGCTGCGCTGCTTGGCATCACCCCGCGGATCCTGAATCTGTGGGAGCAGCAATTCGGGTACCCGATGCCCGTCCGGTGCGGTGACGGCGAGCCGCTCTATTCCGGCGAGATGATGGCTGCGCTGCGGGAAGCGCTCGACAGGGAGCTGTCGGTGTGCTCGGCCATGTCCAAGGTCCGAGCTTCATCTCGTCGTAGCTGGTAGTTCTCGGGGGGTGGTGGCTGTGGTGGCCATCACCCCCTGTCCCCCCAACACGCACACGATTCCTTCTGCCGGCAGTGCGGGAGCGGTTAGGGTGGCATCTCGATGGCACCCGAAAGCATCACCCTGACCTCGCCCGACGGTGGCACCGAGGCCGAGTTCGTGCCCGAGGCGAACATGGTCTGCCACTCGCTGCGCCACCACGGCGCCGAGTGGCTCGAGCAGCGGCTGGGCCTAGACGCGTATGTGGGCCAAGGCAAGACCATGGGGATTCCGCTGCTGCATCCGTGGGCCAACAGGCTCGCGCACCCTGGTTACGCGGTCGCGGGCAAGGAGGTGAACCTGCCCCGTGGCGACGCGCGGATCCGGCTCGACGGCGACCGGCCGATCCATGGCGTGATGCCCAGCTTCCTGCACTGGCAGCTGGTGGGCGCTCCCGAGCGCTCGAGCGTCAAGGCCAAGCTCAGCTGGACCTCGCCTGAGCTGCTTGAGGTGTTCCCGTTCGCTCACGAGCTCGAGCTCGAGGCGGTCATCGGCGACGGCGTGTTGACGATGGAAACGACGCTCCACGCCACCGGGTCAGACCCGGTTCCGGTGGCGTTCGGATATCACCCGTATCTGCGGATCCCGGGCACGAGTCGCGCCACCTGGCAGATGAAGTTGGGCGCGTTCCGGCGCCTGGTGCTCGACGACCGCATGATCCCGACGGGAGAACGCGAGGCGGTCGACCAGCGGCACGTCAATCTCGGCGACTCGACCTGGGATGACGCGTTCGACGGGCTCACGACGCACGCCCAGTTCGAAGCAGCCACGGGCGACTCGTCGATCGAGGTGGAGTTTCTGCGCGGATACGCGTTCGCTCAGGTGTTCGCGCCTCCGGGCACCGACTACATCTGCTTTGAGCCGATGACCGCCCCGGCGAACGCGCTCAACAGCCACGACGGCCTGCACGTGATCGCGCCCGGCGAGGACTACCGGACCGCGTTCCGGATCAGAGTCTCGGGCGCCCCGGCCTAAGCGCCCGTCGGAGAACTCGGAGCCTCAGACCCCGTCGATGGCGGCCGTCGACTCGAGCTCAGCCGTCCGCATCGGCGTACCGGCGGCGGCGTACGCGTCGACCGCATCGAGCGTCTCGGCCTCGAGCAACGCGTGGCTCAGGCTGTCGAGCTGGCTGCGGTGGTCGCTAAGCAGCTGAGTGACCTCCGCGTGCGCTTCTTCGATCACCCGCCGCACCTCTTCGTCGATCAGCCATTGCGTCTGCGGCGAGACCTCGCTGGCGCCCGGCAAGAACTGGCTGCTGCCGTCGCTTGGGAGGACGGC
>DASYFZ010000239.1:0-17126 GCA_036000295.1 Solirubrobacteraceae bacterium | reverse complement strand
CCCACCACCGTGTACGCGTTCATGCAGGCGATGGGCCTGGTCAACGACCACCTCGACGGATGCGACGCACACGTGACTGTGGCTCGGGCGCGGGCTCGCTTCAGGCGGCCCGGAGCCGGCCGCTGACGGCGGCGCTACGCTCGTTTCATGTCGGTTGACACTCCAGAACAGCTCGAGGGACTTCGGCGCGCCGGACGCGTGGTCGCGCAGACGATCGCGGTCGTCAAGGCGGCCGTGGCCCCCGGCGTCAGCACCGGCGAGCTCGACCGGATCGCCGCGGACTACCTCGCCGAGCACGGTGCCCGCTCGGGGCCGATCCTCACCTATGGGTATCCGGGCTCGATCTGCATCAGCGTCGGTGATGAGGTCGTGCACGGGATCCCCGGCGAGCGCCTCCTGCGCCAGGGAGAGCTCGTCACGATCGACGTCGCCGCCGAGCTCGACGGCTATCACGCCGACGCGGCCACGACCGTCGCGGTGGGTCCCGTGACCTGGAAGCAGCAGCGCCTGATGAACGCGACTCGCGCCGCCCTGTCGGCGGGCATCGAGGCCGCGCAGCCCGGCGCCGCGCTGTTCGAGGTCGGTGCCGCGATTGAGCGCGCGACCCGCGCCCGCGGCTTCCACGTCTTCCGCGAGCTGACGGGCCACGGGATCGGACGAGAGATGCATGAGGAGCCCACCGTGTTCAACTGGCCCGCGCCGCAGGCCAAGGGCCGGTTGACCGACGGCCTCGTGATCACGATCGAGCCGATGCTGACCGCAGGCCGGCCCGAGCTCGTGCTCGAGCGCGACGGCTGGACGGTGCGTAGCGCCGACCGCTCGCCGTCGTGCCACGAGGAGCACACGATCATGGTCGCCGACGGCGGACCGGTCGTGCTAACTGCCGCTGCTTAGGCGCGCCGCGAGCTCTGGCAGATCGTCGACGACGTGGTCGGCGTCCGGGTCATCGCGCTCCGGCGAATTCGGGCCGTACTCGAGCGGACGGCGGATGAGGGCGCTGCGCAGCCCGGCGCCGCGGGCTCCCTTCAGATCCCAGGGGTGGGCGGCGACGAGCATCACCTCTCCAGGCTCGATCGCGAGCAGTCTCGCGGCGGACAGGTACACGGCGGCATCGGGTTTGTACGCGCCGGCCAGCTCGGCCGACAGCACACAGTCAAACCGCAGGTCGCCGTGGCGCGCGAGGTCGACGAGCATCGCCACGTGGCCGTTTGAGAGCGTCGCCACGACGTGGCTCTTGCGCAACTGCTCAAGGCCGTCTTTGACATCGGGCCACGGGTCGAGCGCGTGCCACGCCGCCACGAGCTCGCGCCGCGTCTCGTCGGAAGCCTCGAGTCCCTGATCGCGCAGCAGATCGTCGAGCGTCGCGAAATGAAGCTCGTCGAAGTTGCCCCACGGCCGCTGCTGGTCGTTTACCTCGGCGAGGATCGGCACGTAGCGGTTGCGCCACTCGTCGGCGAGCTGCTCCGGGTCGCCGGCCAGGCCGCTTGCGGCAAACGCCGTGGCGATCCCCGTGCGCCAGTCGACGAGCGTCCCGAACACGTCGAATACGAGCGCGCGGACCGGCATCGCTCTACTTGGGGGCAATGCGGTAGACCGGCCCGGCCAGCGACACGGCGTAAACGTGTCCGGCGGCGTCCTCGCCGAACGACGACATCGCGTTGACCGACAGGCCGGTCGCACGGTTCCCGCGAGCGTGGCCGCGGCTCAACTTCACGGAGTTGATCTGCGCCTTGCAGTCGTCTCCGAACAGGTAACGCCCGTAAAGCGAGCGCAGCGAGTGGTCGCGCACCACGTAGCCGCCGATGATCGCGCAGTAGCCGGCGCTGTGCGGGGCGACGAGCACCGGGAACACGGCGCCGGGAGCGTTGCCTCGCTTATACCGCGACCTGCCTTCGAAGATGCTCCAGCCGTAGTTGGCGCCCTTGCCGGCGCCGCGCGGGGCGAAGTCGATCTCCTCGTATTTGTCCTGGCCGACGTCGCCGATCGCCAGGTCGCCGGTGAGCCGATCGAACGAGAACCGCCAGGGATTACGCAGCCCGTACGCCCAGATCTCTCCTCGCTTGCCGGGGCTGCCGACGAACGGGTTGTCCGACGGGATCGAGTAGCCGCCGGCGGCGCGTGGGCTGATACGCAGGATCTTGCCGTCGAGGACGGAGGTGTTCTGCCCCAGGTTCATCGGGTCGCCCTCGCTGCCGCCGTCGCCGATTCCGATGTACAGGTCGCCGTCGGGACCGAACGCCAGCTGTCCGCCGTTGTGGTTTGAGAAGCGGTGCGGGACGGTCAGCACGATCCCGGCGCTGGCCGGGTTGGCCAGATTCGGGTCGCCGCCGGATCGTGAGTACTGAGCGATTCGCACGTCGTTGTTGGCGATCGTGTAGGCGACGTAGAAGCGGCCGCTTTGCTGGTAGTCCGGTGGGAACGCCAGCCCCAGCAGGCCTTGCTCGGTTGAGCTCGATTGAACGAGGTGGGTGATGTCCAAGAACGGCCGCGCGCGCTTGTGGCCGTTGACCACGACGACGATGCGGCCTGCCTTCTCGAGCACGAACAACCGGTGTGTGTCGCCCGGGGCGCCCGCGAGATAGGTGGGCGATTGGAACGTCCCGACGCGGACGAGCCTGATGCCCTTGGCGGCCGCGGTGGCGTTGGCCGAGCCGACGTCCTGCGCTCCCGCTGGTGAGCCCGAGCCGCCGCACGCTACGGCCAGCGCGCCGCCGAGCACGACCAGGACCACTGCCCGCACCCTCTTGAGACCCCGGAGCCGCACCGGCCGCAAGTGTAAACCGACCCTTATAAGTCCCAGGGCCCGGCACATCGGGGGTGTATGGTCCCGGTCGGCTCGAGGGGGGGCGCTGTGACAGGTACAAGGAGGAAAGGGACGCGATGGCTGCGCCAACACGTGAAGATGCCCAGCTGCTCATCCAGCTGGCCCAATGGGGCACCGCGCTGGGGGTGTGGGAAGCGATGCCCGAGCTGTTCGCCGAGGAGTTCGACACCGACGCCGCCGACGCCAACGATGACGACGCGGTTCGCACGATGCTGATGTTCGGCGAGACGATCGGCACGCTCACCAAGCAGGGCCTGCTCAGTTCCGAGCTGATCAACGAATGGCTCTGGATCGAGGGGATCTGGGACCGCGTCGGCCCCGCGGCGATCAGGCTTCGCGAGCGCTTCGAAGAGCCGAGGCTGTATGAGAATTTCGAGGCGCTCGCCAGGGCTTGACGGCGGGTTGTCCCCTCGCGCGCGCTCCGTTCGTCTTAGGGGCGACAACAGGTAATTCCCGCAGGAGGTCGACATGAAGTACGCACTGCTGATCTACGAGAAGCCGGGCGCGCTCGACGGAGTTGGCGAAGAGGAGCGCAAAGGCATGTATGGCGAGTACATGGCGCTGGCGGAGGATTCGCGGTGTCTCGAGGGGGCGCAGCTGCAGCCGGTGACGACGGCGACCACCGTGCGCGTGGAGAACGGCAACACCCTGACCACCGACGGTCCGTTCGCCGACACCAAGGAGGTGTTCGGCGGCTACTACGTATTCGAGGCCGGCAACCTCGACGAGGCGCTCGAGCTGGCAGGCCGCATCCCGGCCGCCCGCTACGGCGGCTCGGTCGAGGTGCGTCCGGTCGTGGAGCGTTAGCGGCCTGATCGAGCAGGTCTTCCGCGACGAGTGGGGCCGCGTCCTCGCTCACCTGGTGGGGTTCCTCGGCGACTTCGAGCTTGCCGAGGACGCCGCCCAGGACGCGTTCACGATCGCAGCCGAGCGCTGGCCGAAGGAGGGCGTGCCCGCCAATCCGGGCGGCTGGCTCGTGGCGACCGCCCGCAACCGGGCGATCGATCGCATCCGCCGAGCCCGCACGCTTGCGGAGAAGACGCGGTTGCTGGATGTGCCGGAGGCCGCCGAGGACGATATGAACGAGCTGGACCAGTCGCCGATCGCAGACGAGCGGCTCGAGCTGATCTTCACCTGCTGCCATCCGGCACTTGCGACGGAGGCCCAGGTGGCGCTCACGCTGCGGGCGCTCGGAGGCCTGTCCACCGAGGAGATCGCGCGCGCATTCCTGGTCTCCGAGGAGACCATGAAGCGGCGGTTGTCGCGCGCCAGGGCCAAGATCAAGGCGACGAACATCCCGTTCTCGGTCCCGTCGGACCACGTTCTGCCCGACCGCCTGCAGGCGGTGCTCGCGGTCATCTACCTGATCTACAACGAGGGCTACGGCGGTCGCGTGGACCTGGCCGGCGAGGCGATCCGGCTGGGCCGCGTGGTCGTGGAGCTGATGCCTGACGAACCGGAGGTCCACGGCCTGCTCGCGCTGATGGTGCTTCACCACGCCCGCCGCGAGGCTCGCTTCGCCGGCGAGGATCTCGTGCTCCTGGCCGATCAGGATCGGTCCCTATGGGATGCCGGGGAGGTGGCGCAGGCTCGCGAGCTGCTTGACCGCGCGATCGCGCTGCGGGGCCGCGGCCCGTATGTGATCCAGGCCGCCATCGCCTCGTTACAGACCCAGGAGGAGATCGACTGGCCCCAGATCGCCGCGTTGTACGCGCAGCTATCCCAGCTCACGGGGTCGCCGGTAGTGGAGCTCAATCGCGCCGTCGCGATCGCCGAGGCCGGCTCGCCCGAGGAGGCGCTCGCGCTGGTCGATCACCTCGACCTCGGCGACTACCGCTATCTGCATTCGACGCGCGGAGAGCTCCTGCGGAGACTGGGCCGAGGCGACGAGGCCCGCGAGGCGTATCGCCGCGCACTGGAGCTCTCCAGCTCGGAACCCGAGCGTCGTTTCCTTCGGCGGCGCATAGTCGAGCTCTGATCGCGCCGGTTGCAGGTCATTTCCCGACGGATGGGCAATCCGTCCAGTTCGCTTCGGATCCGTGTTGGCGCGGCCGATCCGAGCGTTTATGGACTCGTCCATCCTGTCCGTGGTCTCGGCCCACGACAGCCTCGGGGCTGCGCTATGACCACCGCCAACCCGCCAGCCGGAGAGTCGGGCGGCCCTGCGATCGGCGCCGCGCTTCCACGCGGGCTCGAACGCGGGCGTGGCCGGCGCGTTGGTCCGCTCGGGTGGGCCCGTGGTCCAGGGCATGCGCTGACGCAGTGGCTGCCCCAAGGGCAGCTGCTTCCCGAGCATGTCTGGCGCCGGCGTCACCAGGGGATCGTGGCGCTGCTGTGGTTGCACGTGCCGGCGCTGCTCGCCTTCGGCCTCTTGATCGGTGGGAACTCGGTGGGTCACGTGCTCGCCGACATCTCGTTGATCGCGTTGTTCGCCGTCGGCGCGAGCACCGAGCGATTCGGGGTCAAGGCCCGGGTTATCGCGGCCTCGTTCGGACTGGTGACGTGCTCGGCTGTGCTCGTGGACCTGTGGCACGGGACCACCGAGGCCCATTTCGACTTCTTCGTGATGATCGGGGTGCTGACGCTCTACCAGGACTGGACGCCGTTCCTGGTGGCGATCGGATACGTCGTCGTCCACCACGGCCTGATGGGCGTGATTGCGCCATCGGCGGTCTACGAGGACCCGGCCGCGAGGGCCCATCCCTGGGTCTGGGCCGGGATCCACGGCGGCTTCGTGCTGGCCGCGAGCGTCGTGCACATCGTCGCCTGGCGCACCAACGAGAACCAGCTGCTGCGAGACCCGCTGACCGGGCTACCCAGCCGCCTGCTGTACATCAACAATCTGAAGGTCGCCCTGCAGCGCCTCGTACGCTCACCGGGTCGCGCGGTCGCGGTGCTGTTCCTCGACCTGGACCGCTTCAAGGTGATCAACGACAGCCTCGGTCACGGCGCCGGCGATGAGCTGCTGACGGCGGTCGCCGACCGCATCGGGCACAACCTCCGCCGCCACGAGACGCTGGCCCGCTTTGGCGGCGACGAGTTCGTGATCCTGTGCGAGGACATCTTCGACGACCAGGACGCGGTGGCCGTCGCCGAGCGCGTGTTGAAGTCGTTCACGACGCCGTTTCACCTGGCCCACGGCGAGACGACCGCCACCGCCAGCATCGGCATCGCGGTCGGCCTGGACCCCGAGCAGGAGCCGGAGGACCTGATCCGCGACGCCGACGCCGCGATGTACCGCGCCAAGGGCGCCGGCGGCGGCCGGCTGCTGCTGTTCGACGAGCTGACCCGCGAGCGCGCGCTGGCCAGGCTGCATACCGAGAACGCGATCCGCAAGGCACTGGAACGCAAGGAGTTCCGGGTGTTCTTCCAGCCCGAGGTCTCGATCAGCGGCGACAGCATCGTCGGCCTCGAGGCACTCGTCCGCTGGGAGCACCCGGAGCGTGGCCTGGTCGGACCGGGCGAGTTCATCGGCATCGCCGAAGAGACGGGGATGATCGTGCAGGTCGGCGAGTGGGTGTTGCGCGAGGCCTGCCGGCATGGGGTTGAGTGGCAGCGCCGAAGCGCGGAGCCGCTGATGCTGCGCGTCAACGTGTCCGCTCGCCAGCTCGCTGAGGAGGACCTGTCGGTGACGGTGGCTCAGGTGATTGCCGAGAGCGGCATTGATCCGGCTCTGCTTTGTCTGGAGGTTACCGAGAGCGTCCTGATCGAGGACCCCGAGTCGTCGATCCGCAAGCTCAGCGAGCTCAAGGACCTCGGCGTCCAGATCGCCGTCGACGACTTCGGCACCGGCTACTCGTCGCTCGAGTACCTGCGGCGGCTGCCCGTCGACTGCGTGAAGATCGATCGCTCGTTCGTCCGCGGGCTCCCGGACAGCTCCGAGGACTCCGCGATCGTCAGCGCCGTGATCGAGCTCGGCCACACGCTGAGGCTGTCGGTCACCGCCGAGGGCGTCGAAACCAAGGAGCAGCTGCACAACCTGCAGGGCGCCGGCTGCGACACCGCCCAGGGCTTCCTGTTCTACCGGCCCGAGCCGCCCGAGTCGGTCGACAAGCTGTTCGCCTGAGCCCGGCCGACACCCGCCGCCGTTCCGCGGACAACGTCACTCGACTTCATGAACTGGTCGAGGTTCGGGACATTGACCCCGCTATGCAGTGGAAATCGCACGCGCCTCGGGTGCCAAAGGCGCCCAGGTCACGTTTTCGCCGGGATCCGCTTGCCTAGTCTGCGCTCGGCAAGACCGCCGGCGACGGCGACGGTGCCGAGGTGGGCTGCGACGCCCGAGCGCTGCGCACCGCCGGCGCCATGTACCGCCACAGGTGCCACACGAGCATCGCCGTCCACCAGGCGGCGGCCACGAGGTGCAGGTAGGCCATGAACGATCCGGTGCGGGGCGCGATCAGCAGCACGATCCCCGTGATCAGCAGCGGCACGAGCAGCGCGCCAAGCACCAGCGACAGCACGTCCGACAGGCGCGCCCCGCCAAAAGCGCGCCGGAGGCGCCCGCCACCGAGGGCCTTGAGCTTGTAGCCGACCAGCAGCATGGCGAGGATCGAGAAGCCGACGTGGCTCCAGATCACCCCGGCGCCGGCGTGATCGCGGCCGACGTCGAGGCCGTACAGCACGGCGCCGGTGGCGACCGCGCCGATCAGCGGCGCGAGCGCGACCAGACCCCGGCGAGCGACACCCCGGCGCACCGGCCGCGGAGCGACCGCCCCCGAAGCGACGCCTTGCGACCGACGACCCCGATCATCGTCACGATGCCGAAAGCCGACCCAGAAATACGCGATCACGCCGACGGCAACGAACGCCAGATGCGGCAGATGCTGCACGAACGGATTCGTGCTCGCTTGGATCAGCACGGCGTGCACACCCGCCATACAAAAGGCTACGACTGCGACTGTCGGTAGGCGTCGCGCAGCGCGACACCCATGAGGACGCCGCCGAGGAAGATCAACCCGTGCTGGGTGAAGTGGATCGTCGGGTTGGAGTCAGCGAGGTGATCGACGAACGGAGCGATCAGCAGCAGCTCGAGGAGCGCGGCGACCGCGACCAGGCTCAGCGAGCGCAGCCGCGATGTCGGCGCAGACGTGCGCGCCTCGGCTTGACCATCCATATCCGCGTGATCGGCACCGGCCGAAGGTGTCTTGAGGCGATCGTGCGATAGCTTCCGCCCCGTGAGTCGCATCGGCTGGATCGGCACCGGGGTGATGGGATCGTCGATGGCGGGCCACCTGCTCGAGGCCGGCCACCGAGTGGCCGTCTACAACCGGACCCGCGCGCGCGCCGACCAGCTCGTCGAGAAAGGCGCCGCTTGGCGTGATTCGCCCGCCGAGGTCGCCGCCGACTCCGAGGTCGTGTTCATGATGCTGGGGTTCCCGATCGACGTCCGCGAGGTCGTCCTCGGCGAGGACGGGATCCTCGAGGCCATGCAGCCGGGCTCGTTGCTCGTCGACATGACCACCAGCGAGCCCGCGCTGGCGGTCGAGATCCACGAGGCAACGAAAGCCAAGGGCGTGCAAGCCCTCGACGCGCCAGTCTCAGGCGGCGACGTCGGTGCGCGCAACGCGACGCTCGTGATCATGGTGGGTGGCGAGCCAGTGGCGTTCGAGCGCGCCGAGCCGTTGTTCGGATCGCTGGGCAAGACGATCAAGCTGATGGGCGGCCCGGGCTCGGGCCAGCACACCAAGATGGTCAATCAGATCGCTATCGCCTCGGGGATGATCGCCCTCTGCGAAGCCCTGCTCTACGGCCATCGCGCGGGCCTCGACCTCGACCAGACGATCGCCACGATTGAGAGCGGCGCCGCGGGGTCGTGGTCGCTGTCCAACTACGGCCCGCGGATCCTCAAAGGCGATTTCGAGCCGGGCTTCAAGATCGACCATTTCGTCAAGGACCTGGGGATCGCGCTGGCCGAGGCCCGCCGGATGAAGCTGTCGCTTCCGGGCACCGCGCTCGCCGAGCAGCTGTACGTTGCCGCGCAGGGGCAGGGCCTGGGCCAGAAGGGCACGCACGCGCTGTCGATAGCGCTCGGCAGGGTGTCGGGCGACGACTGGCCCGTGGACTCCAACGCCTAGCGCAACGGCGCCGGCGTCCGCCGAATCTCGTCCCTAAACCCTCGCCCCCAGCGGCCGATCAACCGGCTGGGAAACAGTGTGTTGAGGTTGGCAGCCCACGCTCACGTTTCTCGCTCAAATGCCGATTGACGACCAAATGCGCCGAAACGTAGGCGTTCAACTGTGCAAGGAGGTACAGATGAAGAAGTTCCACGTGTACCGCGCCGCTTCGGCGCTTTCCGCGGTCGTCGCGGTCGTCGTCGCTTCTGGAGCGGCGAGCAAGTTCTTTTAGAGACGCCATGGGCGCGCGCTGCCAGCACTGCGGCGCGCGCTCAGTTTCTCCGCAAGTGCCATGACCCTCCGTCTTCCCCCAGTCCGACTGTATTGCGCAGCGATCTTCCTGGCCGGATGCGCCAGCGTCTTGGCGTTGCGGGGGATGATGGACCTGCATTACATCGTCGAGCAGCCGATCACGTTCGCGTCCTTGACGGCCGGAGTGCTCCTCGGCGAGATGCTTCCGGTGAAGATTCCCCGCCGGGGCAACGACGAGATGCTCACGCTCTCGACCGCCTTTTCGATGGCGCTGCTGCTCGCCGGTGGCCTCGGCCCGGCGCTGATCGCGCAGGGGATCGGCTCGGTCATCCAGGACGTCGCCTCGGGCAAGGTGGGCTGGCGGTCCCGCTTCAACCTCGGCCAGTACACGCTCGCACTGATCGCCGCCATGCTTGCGATGAGGGTGGTCTCGAGCATCTCGGGGGTCCCCGCGGCTCACCCGCTGGACTCCAGCCAGCTTCCCGCGCTGCTGATCGGATCCGCCGTCTTCTTCTTGGTCAACACCGCCGTCGTCAACCTGGCGATCGCGATCTATCAGGAAGTCTCGGTCATCCACTACTTCCGGAAGAACTTCGGATTCGTGGTCGTGGCCGGCGGCGCGATGCTGTGTCTGGCGCCGATCGTCGTCGCGGCGATCTCGTTCTCGGTGCTGCTTGTGCCGCTGTTCCTGGCCCCGGTCGTCGCCATTCACCACGCGGTGTGGCAAGGCGCGCGCAACGAGCATGCGGCGCGGCACGACCCGTTGACCGGCCTGCCCAACCGAACGGCGTTTCGCGAGACGGTGGAAGACACGCTCAAATCGGACGCCAAACCTTCCTGTCTGTTGCTCGTCGACCTCGACCGCTTCAAAGAGGTCAACGACACGCTTGGCCATCGATACGGCGACCTGCTCCTGCAGCAGGTCGCTGAGCGTTTCCGGGAGCAACTGGGTCCCGGCGACCAGATCGCGCGGCTCGGCGGCGATGAGTTTGCGATCTTCAGCCACGGCCGCGACCGTGACTCGTCGCTGGCTCTGGCGCAGTCGATCGCGACCGCGCTGCGGTCGGCCTTCGAGCTCGAGCACATCGAGGTCGACGCACAGGCCAGCGTCGGCATCGCGCTCTACCCCGAGGACGCAACCGATGTCGAGACGCTCGTCCAGAAGGCCGACGTCGCGATGTACCGCGCCAAGGGCGGCCACGTCGACTTCGCGCTCTACGACGAGCGCCACGACCACAACAGCCCCGCGCGCCTGGCGCTGACGGCAGCGCTGCGCACCGCGGTCGAGACCGAGGGCCTGATCGTCTGGTACCAGCCGGTGCTGGACCTGAATACCGGCGACGTCCTGTCGGTCGAGGCGCTTGTTCGCTGGCAGCACCCCGAGCTCGGGCTGCTGACCCCGGCGTCGTTCCTCGAGATCGCCGAGCTGACCAACCTGATCAAGCCGCTGACCCAGCGAGTGCTCGACACCTCGCTCGCCCAGGTGGCCAAGTGGCGCGAGCAGGACATCGACATCGTGGTCGCGGTCAACGTGTCGACCCGCGTGCTGGTCGACGAGAACTTCCCACGGCTCGTCGTGCAGTCGCTGGACAACGCCGGCGTCCCGGCAAATCGCCTGAAGCTCGAGATCACCGAGAGCACGCTGATCGCCGACCC
The DNA here is from genome assembly GCA_036000295.1 of Solirubrobacteraceae bacterium. GTDB lineage: Bacteria > Actinomycetota > Thermoleophilia > Solirubrobacterales > Solirubrobacteraceae > Palsa-465. Next base: position 6,278 of record DASYFZ010000239.1, on the reverse strand, counting down.
GGTGACGGCGCGCGCGGTGCTGCGCGAGCTCGATCGCCTCGGCATCGAGATCTCGATCGACGACTTCGGGACCGGCTACTCGTCGCTGGCCTACCTCGCCGACCTGCCGGTGTCGGAGATCAAGATCGACCAGTCCTTCGTCAGCCGGATGGCGGCCGGCTCGAGCGAGACGATCATCGTCAGCTCGACGATCGACCTCGCGCACCATCTCGGCCTGCGCGCGATCGCCGAAGGGGTCGAGGACGGCACGCTGCTGCCCGAGCTCAAGGAGCTCGGCTGCGACGGCGTTCAGGGCTATGAGATCTCAAAGCCGCTGGCCGCCGACGACGCAACTCGGTGGCTGACTGACCACAACCAGCTGACCGCGGTCGAGCACGCTCTGAGGTACGCGGCATGATCCTCTTCGGCCTCGCCGCACTGTGTCTGATCAGCGTGCCGCTGACGGGCGGCAAGCTCAGCCGCCTCGCCAAGCTGCAGCTCCGCTGGCTGTGGACGGCGCCGCTGGCGCTTTTCCTGCAGGTCGTGATCACCGTGATCGTGCCTGACGGGCACCACACGCTTCATTCGGCCGTGCACGTGCTCACGTACGCGCTGCTGTGTGCGTTCCTCTGGGCGAACATGAAGATCCCCGGCGTTCGCGTGATCGCGACCGGCGCGGCGCTCAACCTGATCGCGATCATGGCCAACAAGGGCGTGATGCCTGCATCGAGGACCGCCGAGCACATCGCCGGTGAGGTCCAGAGCGCCGGCTATCACAACGCCACGCCGCTGACGCACCCGCACCTGCTGTGGCTGGGCGACCTGATCCCGGTCCCTGGGCCGCTGCCCAACGTGCTCAGCATCGGCGACTGCATCATCTTCGCCGGCATGCTCGTGCTCCTGCATCGCACGTGCGGCCGCGCCGCCGCGGCGCGAGATCTCGCGCCCGAGCAGCAGGAACTCGCCCTCGAACAGTAGGATCTCGCGCTTCCCTAGTACACGCGTCCCCGAATTCTGGCCACGTGTACACGCGATCGTCGGGCGGCGGGTCGGGTCGCCGGAGGAGGAGGAGCACAAGATGAAGCTGTTCACGCGCACCGCGCTGGTGCTGGCTGCGTTGGCCGTGGCCGCAGCACCGGCCGCCGCCAAGCCGAAGGCCTCGGCCAAGCCCCTGTCCGTAGCACCCGGAACCCGCTATCTGGCTCTTGGTGACTCCGTCACCTTCGGCTACATGGAGAGCAACGTAGTTCCGGCGCCCAACTACCACAACGCCGCGAGCTTCTTCGGCTACCCGGAGATCGCCGGCGCTGCTCTGCACCTGAAGGTCGCCAACGCCGCCTGCTCGGGCGAGACCAGCTCGAGCCTGATCAACCCCAAGGCGCAGAGCAACGGCTGTGAGAACAGCCCCGGGAATCCCAGCGTCGGCTACCGCACGCAGTTCCCGCTGCACGTCAAGTACAAGGGCTCACAGCTTGCGTTCGCCCTCTCGTACCTGAAGGCGCACAAGAACGTCTCGCTGGTGACGCTGATGATCGGCGCCAACGACTTCTTCGTCTGCCAGGAGACCAAGTCCGACGGCTGCGCCACCCCCGCTGAGCAGAACGCGGTTGCCGCCAAGGTGACGTCCAACATCCACACGATCCTCGGCTCGATCCGCAAGAAGGCGCACTACGCCGGCCAGATCGCGATCGTCAACTACTACTCGCTCAACTACTCCGTGCCGGCGGTCAACGCCCAGTCGCAGCTGCTCAACAAGACGCAGGACGCCGCCGCCAAGCCTTATCACGTGGTCATCGCCGACGGCTACGGCGAGCTGCAGAAGGCCGCCGCGCACTTCGGCGGAAGCACCTGCCAGGCCGGACTGATCACCGAGCTCAATAACACCCCCGGCATGTGTGGGATTCACCCCAGCTATGCCGGGCAGTCGCTGCTGGCGCTGTCGCTCGAGAAGGCGATCACGCTCTGACATACGCGAGCGCGCCCAGGCTCTGAGATAGTGTTCGCATGCCGAACGGGCAGGGTGCCCGTTCGGCAGGTGAGCATGAGCGCGACCCAATCTCGCAACTCAGACTTTGTGCAGTCGCTCGAGCGCGGGCTGGCGGTGATCCGTGCCTTCGACGCCGAACACCGTGAGCTCGCGCTCAGCGACGTTGCGCGGGCTACGGGTCTCACGCGCGCTGCGGCGCGCCGGTTCCTGCTGACGCTGGTCAAGCTCGGCTACGTGAACTTCGCCGACGGGCGCTTCTCGCTGCGCCCGCGCGTACTCGAGTTGGGGTACGCGTACCTCTCGAGCCTGACGCTGCCCGAGGTCGCGCAGCCGCACATGGAGGCGCTCGTGGCAAAGGTCAACGAGTCCTCCTCGATCTCGGTCCTCGACGACCTGGAGGTCGTGTACGTGGTGCGCGTGCCGACGCGGAGGATCATGAGCATCACGCTGTCGGTCGGGACGCGGCTGCCTGCGTACGCGACGTCGATGGGGCGCGTGCTGCTTGCGAGCCTGCCCGACGATGAGCTCGAGGACCGTCTGTCCCGAATCGAGATCCGACCGCTGACCGCGCGCACCGTCGCCGACAAGAACGAGCTGCGAGCGATCCTCGCAGCCACGCGCAAGCAGGGCTATGCGGCGACCGACCAGGAGCTCGAGGAGGGGCTGCGGTCGCTGGCGGTCCCGATCCACGACGCCAGCGCGGCAGTGGTCGCCGCGTTGAACGTCTCGGTGCACGCCAGCCGCGCGTCAATGGCGGTGCTGCGGCGTGACTTCCTTCCGTTCGCGCGCCAGGCGGTCGCCGCGATCGAGTCCGACCTCTCGGGCGCGCGCGCCTTCAGACGCTGAAGAAGACGGTCTCGCCGTCGCCCTGGATTCTCAGGTCGATCGCGTAACCGTCGGCCGTCGGCTGCGCGAGCAGCGTCGCGCGGCGCTGTGCGGGAACGCGCGCCAGCACCGGGTCGACCGCGTTGGCCTGTTCCTCGTCGGCGAAGTAGATCCGCGTGATGACCCGGTTGAGCATCCCGCGGGCGAACAGCGACACGGCGATGTGGGGAGCCTGCGTGGCTCCCCCGAGGCCCTGCACGGGTCCAGGTTTGATCGTGACGATCTCAAACGTCCCGTCTCCGTCCTCGAGTCCGTAGCGCGCAAAGCCGCGGAAGCCCTCCAGCTGTGACCGACCACCGTATTCGTGGATGTCGGCAAAGCGACCCTCGGGATCGGCCTGCCACGTCTCGAGCAGGAAGTCCGGGATCGGTGTGCCCTCGCCGTCGTAGACGGTTCCCCTGATCCGGATGGCGCCCGTGGTGTCGGCCGGCACGACGTCGGGCCCGACGTCCCACGGGAGACCGATCGCAAAGTACGGCCCGACAGTCTGCGACGGTGTGAGCTCGAAGATCAAAATGCCTCCTCGAACGGCGTCGCGCCCGGTCCCCGCAGGTAGATGTCGAAGTTGTAGGCGGCGGCCCAGTTGGGCTGTGTGTCGTGGATCGAGAACGTCGAGATCATCCGCTCGCGCGCGCGCTCGTCCGCGACCGAGTTGAAGATCGGGTCATAGGGGAAGAACGGGTCTCCCGGGAAGTACATCTGGGTCACCAGCCGTTGGGTGAACGCGCGGCCCATCAGCGAGAAATGGATGTGAGCCGGGCGCCACGCGTTGTAGTGGTTCCCCCAGGGATACGGGCCTGGCTTGATCGTCGTGAACGAATAGCGTCCCTGGTCGTCGGTGACGCAGCGACCGGCGCCCGAGAAGTTGGGGTCAAGCGGCGCGGGCCACCTGTCCCAGCGATGCAGGTAGCGACCCGCGGCGTTGGCCTGCCAGACCTCGACCAGCGTGCCGCGCAGCGGCTTGCCCTCCGTGTCGAACACGCGCCCCGTGACGGTGATCCGCTCGCCGATCGGCTCGCCGTTGTGCTGGCGGGTGAGGTCGTTGTCGTACTCGCCGACAATCCGATCTGCGGTCAGCTGCGGCCCGGTGACCTCGGTGATCGTCTGCGGCAGGTAGATCAGGGGTTGCTTGGGATGGCGCAACGCCGTCGACTTGTAGCCCGGGTAGTCCATCGGCGGATGGGCGCCCTCGGGCTCGCGGACGTAAGACGTCGGGGTTTCCGAGATCGGGTCGTAGATCGTGCGCTCGGCCTGAGCCTCGTTTTCGAGTTGGTCAGTCATCTATGCCTCCAGTACTACCGCCAAGCCTTGGCCGACGCCGATGCAGATAGCGGCCACTCCATAACCACCGCCCCGGCGCTTGAGCTCGTGCGCGAGCGAGCCGAGGATGCGCACTCCCGACGCCCCGAGCGGATGCCCCAAGGCGATCGCGCCGCCATTGGGGTTCACCTTGTCGGGGTCCAGATCCTTCCATTGCGACATGTCCGCGAGACATTGAGATGCAAATGCCTCGTTCAATTCCACCACAGATACGTCATTCCAGCCGATTCCTGCGCGCCGGAGCGCCGTGTTCGCTGCCTCTACGGGAGCGATCCCGAACACGTCCGGGTCGACGGCCGCGACTCCGCGCGACACTATCCGGGCGATCGGCTCACGGCCAGCCGCGCGCGCGCCCTCCTCGTCGGCGAGCAGCAATGCGCCGGCACCGTCGTTCAGCGGCGATGCGTTGCCAGCGGTCACGGTGCCGTCCTTGGCAAACGCCGGCTTGAGCTTGGCCAGCTTCTCGAGCGACGTGTCGCGTCGCATCGTCTCGTCGCGCTCGAGCTCGGTGTCTGGCACCGGAACCACCCACTCGCCGTAGAAGCCTTCGTCCCAGGCGGCTGCTGCGCGCTGATGGCTGCGAAGCGCGAACTCGTCCTGGGCCTCCCGGGAGATCTCGTAGATGCGGGCAAGCTTCTCGGCGCTCTGGCCAAGCGAGATCGTCCATTGCTCGGGCATCTCGGGGTTGACCATCCGCCATCCCAGCGTGCTCGAATGAAGCTGCTCATGACCCTGCGGGAAGGCGCGCTCGGGCTTTAGCAGGATCCACGGCGCGCGGCTCATCGATTCGACGCCGCCGACGAGGACGATCGACGCGTCGCCGCCCTCGATCATCCGGCTGGCTTGCATCGATGCATCGAGGCTCGATCCGCACAGCCGGTTGATCGTCGCTCCCGGAATGCTGGTGGGAAGGCCGGCGAGCAGGATCGCCATGCGCGCGACGTTGCGGTTGTCCTCGCCCGCGCCGTTGGCGTCGCCGAACAGCACGTCGTCGATCCGTGCCGGGTCGAGGTCCGGCGTGCGACCCAGCAGGGCGCGCACCGCGTGCGCCCCCAGGTCGTCGGGGCGCACGCCGGCCAGGCCGCCACCGTAGCGGCCGAACGGGGTGCGTACGGCATCGAGGACGTATGCCGCGCTCATCTGCTGGTCAGGGTGCGCAGCGCGGCGAGCTCTTGCTCGGTAGGCGTCGGCGTGGCTTGCAGGTCAGGCGCGATCCTCAGCTCCCAGCCCGTGTTCTCGCGCACTTCCTCCACGCTCACGCCGGGATGAAGCTCGGCGAGCACCAGCTCCTTGCTGTCGGGATCAGGCTCCAGGACGCCCATGTCGGTGATCACCGCGGTGGGCCCGCGACCGCGGAATCCGAGCCGCTCGCGCGCGCCCGGTCCGTCGCCGAAGCCAACCGTGGTCACAAAGTCCAGCCGCTGGACCAGCGTGCGCTTCGCGTGCGGGCAGATCACCATCACCTCGCCGCAGGAGGCGGCGATCTCGGGCGCTCCGCCGGCTCCGGGGAGCCGCGTCTTGGGGTGCTCGTAGTCGCCGATCACGGTCGAGTTCAGGTTCGCATAGCGGTCGACCTGCGCGGCGCCGAGGAACGCGACGTCGATTCGCCCGGGTCCGATCCAGTAGTTGAACATCTCGGGCACCGACACGACGCTGTCGGCGGTCTGCGCGAGTTCCCCGTCGCCGATCGACAGCGGCACGTGCTCGGGCTTTGCGCCGATCGTGCCCGACTCGTAGACGAGCACGAGATCCGGGTTGTGCACGAGCCGCGCGAGCAGCGCCGCGGTGGACGGACGGCCAACTCCGATGAACACCGATCGGACTCCGGACAGCCGTCGTGCGGCCACGACGGTCTGCACCTCGCCGGCGGAAACCTTGGAGTCAGTCGTCGCCGTCAATCCGGTCCTTTCGTTCGCATCGAGAACAGACGGGCAGATAGCGCACTCTACTGAGCAGCTACCGTGCGCTGCTCGATGCCCAAGGTCGTGATCGTAGGCGGTGGAGGGGGCGTGGGCGCCTCGGTGGCGTTCAACCTGCTGATCGGTGGGGGTGAGTTCGATGTGGTGCTGACCGACCGCCGTCCCGAGATGGCTCGGTCCCATGTCCT
>DASYFZ010000708.1:0-1967 GCA_036000295.1 Solirubrobacteraceae bacterium | reverse complement strand
AGCCTGGCGCTCGCCGTGTACTTCGCCGGGGCGGCGGTGTACCTGCCGCATCTGTTCAGCTCCTCGGCGACTCGTTACGGCGTGATCGGGGCTGTGTTCGCGATGATCTCGGCGCTGTTCGGATTCATGGTGGCGCTCGTTGCCTCGTCGGCGCTCGGGCGTGAGGTATTCGAGGAGCTCAACCGGATTCGCGCCGGCGAGCGGCCACCCGACGATGCGGTCCGGCGCGAGTGGGACACGCTCATCCACGAGGCTGGCATCCGCTGGGAGACGCTGCGCGATCGCATCGACCGGATCCGCGGAAAGGGTCGGCCTCCGGGCGACGGTTCAGCCGAGTCCTGAGACGCCCCGGACGATCAGGACGATCCCGAACACGCCGACGATCGCGCCGATCCCCACGAGCTTGTTGGTCTGCATCCAGCGGGAGAAGCGACTGACTCGGGCCGCGGTGGCGTCGGGGTCGAGCGTGAAGCCCGCGATCGGCACCTCGATCAGGACGAACTTGATCACCGCGAACACAACCATCGCACCACCGGCGGCAACGACTCCGTAGCCGCTTCTGGCAAGGTGCCCCACAGCGATGAGGTCGAAGGGACCGGGGACCCCGAGCAGCCCGCCGATCAGGCATGCGACCACGAGCGAGCCTTCGCTGAGGGATCGCTCGGCTCTCGCGCGCGTCTTGGCCACCGCCGCCGAGCGGGGGCGTCCGCGCCGCGGTGACGGACGCGGCTGCGAGCGCTCCCGGTGGAGAAGGCCCCGCCCGCGCCGAGTCGTCATCACGATCGCGACGCCCACGGCGATCGCGCCGACGGCGAGATACGCTCCCGGTCCGACGCGGTGAGAGCTGCTCCCGGCCACGCTCCCGCGCGCATGGAAGACAGCGAAGATGAGCACGCCGGCGCCGACGCTCACGATCAGGCCGGCGAGATAGCAACCCCACAGGAGCGGCTGGGGATTCGGGCGCGTGAGAATGATCACGACCACCGCGAGCAACTGCGGATACACGGCCGCGGCTAGCGCCAGGAGAATGATGGAGCCCATTGCCGCCCTCCTGGGACGTCTGGCGTCCGGGAATCGGGGTGGGGCGCATCGACTTCGCCGCCAACACTAACCCACCGCTCCGTCGGAACCCGCGCATCGCAAATCTGCATTCGTGCGTGTGACGGCCATCTGCGGGTAATGGCCGTGGTATGTCGGCAGGTCCAGCTCCCTCTCGCGCACATAGCACCACGCGCACCGCGGTCAGCGAGACCTCGGGGCGACATGCGCTGCGGACCACGGCTCGCGCTGGTCTCGTCGCCCGCGGGGTCGTCTACGGCGTGGTCGGGATCCTGGCGCTCAAGCTCGCGCTCGGCTCGGGCGGGAAGGCGGAGAGCCAGGCCGGCGCATTGCAGACGATCGCGCATCAAACGTTCGGTGACGTCCTGTTGATCGCCTTGGCGACCGGGCTTGGCGCATACGCGATCTGGCGGATGATCGCCGGCGTCGCTGGCACGCGACCGAACGAGGACGGTGCGCTCCAGCGCCGCGTCTCGGCCATCGCCAGCGCGGTGGTGTACGCCGCGCTCTGCTACACGGCCATCAAGATCATCGGCGGCGGCCACGGCTCGAGCGGTAGCCCCAAGCACGCGACCGCGGGCGTCCTCGGCTGGCCCGGGGGTCCCGTGATCGTCGCCATCACCGGCGTCGTGGTCATCGGTGTCGGCGCCTATCAGGGATACAAGGGGGTCTCGCGGGATTTCGAGGAGGAGTCGGACGTCGGGCGAATGGCCTCGGGCACGCGCACGGCGTTCGCCGCGGTCGGCGTCACGGGCTACGTAGCCCGCGCAGTCATCTTCGTCCTGATCGGCTATGGATTGATCAAGGCCGCGTTTGACTACTCCGCCAACAGCGCGGTGGGTCTTGACGGCGCGCTTCAGAAGCTCGCCCATGCCTCACTGGGCCCGGTGCTGCTCGGAGCCGTCGCG
>DASYFZ010000256.1:0-3132 GCA_036000295.1 Solirubrobacteraceae bacterium | reverse complement strand
CGAGACGAAGTCGAGGTTGCGCGTGAGCGCGCGCATGTCGTAGCAGGGGAGATCGAGCGTGTCGAGCGGGTCGGCGGGCGCGATCCCGCCGTCCTCTGTGCGGCGCAGCAGGAAGTACTCGAGCTCGGCGCCGATCCGCGGCTCGAAACCGAGCTCCTTGGCGCGGGCGAGCGCGTTGCGCAGGATCGTGCGCGGGCAGAACGGCCACGCCTCGCCTTCGACGGTGACGTCGCACGCGAGCCGGGCGACGTTCGGTTTCCACGGCAGGATCGTCAGGCTGCGGGGGTCGGGGATCGCGATCATGTCAGGGTCGTGCGGCCCCTGGCCGATGTCGCCGGCGGCAAAGCCGGCGAACCCGGCTCCGTCGGTCAGCAGGTCGTCGATGTGATGGGCCGGCACGAGCTTCGCGCTCGGCTTGCCGTGCATGTCGACGAACTGCGCGAAAAGGAACTGGATGCCCTGCTCACTGACGACGCGGCGAACCTCGTCGGCGGCACTTTCGGGCGTGGTGGTTTGCGCCTGCTCTGTGGTTGCCATAGCGGCATGTATATAGGTCCGCACCGTGCCTGGACAATGGCCGTCGCCACCCCTTGAAGGCCATTAGCATGTGCGTTGCGCACATAGGAGGTGCCGGGTGTCAGTGAGCGCTGGACCGGCAGTCCCTCGCGGCCCGGAGCTGCGCGGGCTGCGGGAGGAAAATCAAACGCTGTACGGCGTGATCAGGCTGGTCTCGTCGTCGCTTGAAATGCTGCCGATGCTCCACGGCGTGGTCGACCTGGCGACCGAGGCAACCGGCTGCCACGCGTGCTTCATCTATCTGCTCGAGGGCGACCGCCTGACGATCCGAGCCGCGTCGCCGGTGTTCGCCGACGCCGTCGGCACGGTGCAGATGGGGCTCGACGAGGGACTGACGGGGTGGGTCGCGCGCCACCGGACGCCCGAGTTCATCCGCGACAAGGCGATGGCCGACCCGCGCATGAAGTACATCCCAGAGCTCGAGGAGGAGCGCTTCCAGTCGATGGTGGCGGTCCCGATCCTCGCGCGCGCGGGGGACACGATCGGGGTGATCGTGCTCCACACCAAGGCGCCGCACGAGTTCACCGAGGACACGCTGAAGCTGCTCGTGCACATCGCGTCGCTGGTCAGCGGCGCAATCGAGAACGCCCAGCTGTACGACCAGCAACGTCGACGCGTCGACAGCCTGACACGGCTGTCGGGGCTGGCGCGGGAGGTGTCGGCGGCGACCAACGCAACCGACCTGGGACGGGTCGTCGTCGCCGGAACGCGCGTCCTGCTGGGCGCCACCGTATGCCAGCTCTACCGCGTGGACTCGGCGACCGCGGCGCTGGCAGCGGTCGCTCGCGACCCGGAGACGGAGCTGCCCGGTCCCGCGATGTCGGCGACCGGGCTGCTGCTGGCGGCGATCGACGGCGGCGGCGAGCGTCCTCCGGCACGCACGTTGTGGCCGGAGCTCGACGTGGCCGACCTGCTGGTCGCGCCGCTGACCGCGGGTGGCGAGCGCGTCGGCCTGCTGTGTGCGGGGGCCCCCGCACGGAGGCCGTTTACGGACGAGGACACGGAACTGGCGCGCGCGATCGCCCACCTGACCGCGATCGCGTTCAAGCGCGCGGAGCTGATCGAGGGCCTCACCAACGCGAACATCGTCAAGGACCTGTTCGAGGCGCTTGCGGCCGGCGCGACGACGTTCGCAGCCGCCAAGGCCGCCGAGGTGCGCTGCGACCTCGGCGGGCCCTACCTGATGGTGTACGCCGAGCCCGCGGCGGCACAAGAGCAGGGGTCGGGCGAGTGGCGCGCCGCGGCTGAGGTGCTGGGCCGCGAGCTCGCGGGGCTCAGCTCTGACAACGCCGTCGATGCAGGTCCCGGCCCGGTCCGAGCCGTGCTCGCACTGCGCTCACGACAGGCGCAGCGGATCGAGCAGCTGATGCGCGAGTGCCGCGAGCTCGGCGAGCGCGGCAACGCCGCGATCGGGATCAGTGAGCTTCACGAGGGCCCGGCCAACGCCTCGCGCGCGTACCGCGAGGCCGTCGACGCGGCGACGATCGGCCGCGCGCTGCTGGGGGAGGGCGGCGCGATCGCCTACTCGCAGGTCGGCGCCTACCGGTACCTCGTCCACATCGCCGCCGAGGATGCGCCGCACGACCGGATGCGCGGGGCTGTCGACCGGCTGATCGACTACGACCGCAAGCGGCGCACGGCGCTGCTCGACACGCTCGAGCGCTATCTGGCGGAGCGGCGCAGCGTGATCGAGAGCGCGCGTGCGCTGTTCATCCACCCGAACACCCTGCGACAGCGGCTGGGCAGGATCGAGGAGCTGACCGGCCTGCGGCTGGACGAGGACGACCTGCTGTCGCTCGAGCTCGCGATCAAGCTGGCGCGCCTGCACGGGCGCCCGGGCGCCTAGTCGGATTCCTCGACGACGAGGAACACGGGGATCTTCGCTCGCCGGCGAACCCGCTGTGGCTCCTGGGACCACAGCAGGTTGCCAACGACCCGGTTCCGATCGGGATCCGCGCCCATCACGATCACGTCGCAGCCTTCGAGCTTGGCCTCCTCGCGGATCTTCTTGGTGGCGTTGCGAGTGCCGAGCACGTGGCCCTTGGCGTCGATCCCTTTGCGCTCGATCCGCCTGACGGCTTTGGTCACGAGCTCGCGCTGCTCTGCCCACTCGCGCTTGGTGGGGAGGAGACCCGGCGAGGGCAGCCCGAATGCAACACCATGGACGCGGGCGATCGAGAACACGTGCACGCTTGCGTTTGACTGTCTCGCCAGGTCGATCGCGAGCTTGACTGCGGCGTCCGGGATCTCCCGTCCTTCCGAAGCAAGCAGGATTCGCTTGAACTGCTGACTCGTCTCCGGCTGCGGGTCGCTCACCGCCGCGGCCGCTGCCGTCACGGGCTGGCTCCTTCGGCCGTGCTCGCCGTGATCGTTCCCGCCCCGGCCGCACCGGCCGCCGCCGAGGTTGCCTCCACGGGAGCGGTGCGCTTGTCCTCCACGCGCTTGCGATACCAGTAGAAGCCCAGGTAGGACAGGAGCACCACCCAGCCGATGAAGTAGTAGGGCAAGGTCGTGCGTCCGGCGGCGTTACACGAGCACGAGGCATACGTCGGCCCG
>DASYFZ010000685.1:0-1663 GCA_036000295.1 Solirubrobacteraceae bacterium | reverse complement strand
AGTGCCTCGCGCGCCTCCACGCGCCTGCCCATGCGGGCGAGCGTGCTGCCGGCCTCCAGGCGCAAGCGCGCGGACTCGAGCATCGCGTTGTGATCGTCGAGCGATTGGAGCGCGCGCCGGCACAGCGCCAGGCGCGCCTTGTCGTCGGGCTCGGCTACGGCTCGCGCGAGCAGCGCGCGAGCGACCGCGACCGGCGCGCCGAACCGTCGCGCCAGCTCGACTTCGGCATCCGCCAGCGCGGCCGCTTCGCGGCGCCGCCCCAGGTGGGCGAGCGCGAGTGACGCAATCGAGCGCCAACCGCCCCAAGTGGGATTGGGCCTGCCCTGGCACGCCGCGCGTTCGCCAAGCTCGCGCGCGTCGGCGTGGGCGCGTTCAAAATCACCTTCGGCGAGCCACAGCCGGGCACGGGCGTGCAGCAGCCGGCCGTTGGCGGGGCTACAGCCGAGCTCGCAGTCCAGACCGTGCGTGCAAAGCACCTCATGGGCTTCGCGGAAGGCCCCGCGCTCTGTCAGCGCCGACACAAGCACGCCGGCGGCGCCGGCGACGCACGCGCGGATCTCGTCGTCGGCGACTTCGAGCGCCTCAGCCGCCCGCCGCTCCGCCTCCGACACCTGACCCGTTCGCAGCGCAAGCTCGGCCGCGTACCACGACGCGATCGCGCGCAGGCGACGCGAGCCACGTGCCTGTGCCTCTGCGGCAAGGTCGTCGATCGCCCGCCGTGCCTCGGGCACGCGGTCGGTCATCACGAGCGTGAGTACGCACAGGTAGTAGGCCGTGCCCTGCCAGGCGTCTGCCAGTAGCAGCCCGCCGTCCATCGCCTCCAGCGCTAGCGCCGCCGCGGTGTCGGCGCCGGGGGTCCCGAGCTCGGCTGCGAGCAACGCCCTGTGGGCGAGGACCACACGGCGGATCAGCGGGTCCGAGACGTCGTCAAGCTCGATCGAGGCCGCAAGCCGGGCGCGCTCCTCATGTCGCCCCGGGATCGTCAGCAGCGCATCGAGCGTCGCGGCTTCGATCGCCGGTCTCGCCTTAGGTTCGGTCTCGAGCGCGAGGCGCGCCAGGAGATCCGATACGCCGGCGTCGTCGCCGCGGGCGACCCCGAGGGCGGCGAGCCTGGTGAGCACGTCGATCCTGCCCGCGAGATCCTGTGTCTCACTGAGTGCGTCCCGCAGGCGACGCCGCGAGTTGGCAAAGCCGGCGTGGAAGGAGACTGTCGCGAGTTGCGCCAACAGCCGGCCGCGGTCGTCGTCGGGAGCGCGCTCGCTCAGCGCTCGTTCAAGGTAGGAGACGGCTGCCTTGGGATTGCCGTCGCGGGCGGCTTGCTCGGCCGCGGTCTGCAAGATCGCGCTGGCACGACTGTCGCGCTGGGGCCGGCTGTGCAGCAGGTGGCCGGCGACCTGGACGGCGGGCGCACCGAGCGACGCGAGCGCGCTCGCCGCCTTGCGGTGCAGGCGTTCGCGCTCGGCCGGAACGATCCCGAGCTTGATTGCAGAAGCGACCAGCTGGTGGGCGAAGCGCTCTCCCTCGGCCCCGAAGATGCCGGCGGCGGTGAGCGACTCGCGCGCCGTCACGAGGTCCTCGAGCTCCATCCCTGCGACCGCCGCAACCGTGTGCGCAGGCGCGTCGTCGCCGATCACCGACTGTGCGGCGGCGACCGCCCTGTCGC
>DASYFZ010000682.1:0-3111 GCA_036000295.1 Solirubrobacteraceae bacterium | reverse complement strand
TCGTAGCCGCGGGTCTGCAGCCCCTGCTGCACGTTGTCGACGAGGTCGATGTCCTCGTCGAGGACGAGGTTGTTGAGCTTCTGGTTGAGCCATTGGACCACGCGGGTTCGCGGGCTCGAGTTGGCCGGGCGAAACGAGCTGAACACGTCGCGGGTGCGATCGACTCCGTGCGGGACCATCTGCCAGGTGTTGACCTGGTCGGGGTAGAGGTCGATCGTCGTGTTGGGGTAGAGGAACACGTAGCGCCACACGCGCAGGTCCTCAGGCCCCAGCCCGGGCATCGACGTCACGAGATCCGCGTACAGACGCTCGAGCCGGTTGCTGCTCGGCTTGGAGCGCATCGGCGCCTCGAACCACACGTAGTGCTCGTTGACCTCGACGTCGTAGCGCTTGTAGTCGAGCATCCGCATCAGCCCCGGATGCGCGATCGGGATGTGGTAGCCCTCGATGTAGTTGTCGGCGATCACCTTCCAGTTGGCGGGCTGGGTGCCGCTGCCCGGGGCAAAGGGGGTAAGCGTCGGGATCCGATAGCGCTCGAGCCGCTGTGGGAGGTCGCCGACCATGTCCGCCAGGGGCGTCGCGTCGGCGTCGAGGTTGAAGAACACCAGGCCGCACATCTCCTCGACGCGGACCGGCATCAGGCCGAGCGTGCTCTTGTCGAGCTTCTCGCCGAACGCGAGCCCTTCGGGCACGCCGATCAGCGTCCCGTCGAAGCGATAGGTCCAGCCGTGGTAGCGGCACCGGATCGCGCCCTTGCACTGGCCGTCGCCGCTGAGCAGCCGCGACGCGCGGTGGCGGCAGACGTTGCGGTAAGCCCGGAGGCGGCTCTCCTCGTCGCGCACGACGAGCACGGGCTGATTGCCCGCGACGGCGGTGATGTAACTGCCGGGCCGGGGCAGCGCGCTGACGTGGCCGGCGAGCTGCCAGGTGCGCTCGAAGATCAGTCGCTGCTCGGCCTCCTGGAGCGTCGGGTCGATGTACAGACGGGGGTGCAGCGCGCTGCCGGTGGGGGTGGTGGCGGTGACCAGTGCCATGTCTCTCTTCCGATCCTGACTTTGTGATCAGTTGCTGTTAGTCTACCGCCCATGGTCAAGCGCGCGTCCTGGCTGTCGGTCACGCCAGAGCCCGAACGTGAGCTTCCAGAGGCGGTTGCGGTGCTGCGCCACGGCCGTCGGCCGACGCCCGAAGCGGTCACCGCCGAGCGCGAGCGCATCGAGCGACTCGTGCTGCACGGCCGCCAGCGCGAGTGGCTCGCCTACCTGCACGAGGTCGTCGAGCTGCTCGAGCGACCGACCGACGGCGACGAACAACTTGCGCGTGCCCGCACGCGCGCGACGACCGTCCTCGCAAACCACCACAACCTTCTCCTGGGTCTCCCCGGTCGTGCCGCGGAGCGAACCGCCGCTGACCGGGCGCGGCTCTCCAAGCTGGCCGACGATCTCCCACGTCATCCCGAATAAAGGAAGTCCATGACCACGACCGCCGCACCTACGACCGCCCCCGGCGAGCTGACCCCCGACCATCTCGAGCTGCAGCGACGCGCGCGGGAGTTCGTCGAGAACGTGCTGATCCCGCTCGAGCTCGAGGCCGAGGAGAGCGGCGGCGCGCTGCCCGAGGCGACGGTCGAGGCGATCAAGCGCGAGGCGATCGCGGCGCGGCTCAACGGCGGGCGGTTCGCCGCCGAGTACGGGGGCCAGGGCTGGTCGATGTTCGAGTGGTTTCTCGTCAACGAGCAGTTCGGGCGCGTCACCAACGGCCTGCACTGGCACGTCCCCAGCGCCTACAACGTGCTGATGCAGGGGACGCCCGAGCAGATCGAGCGCTACCTGCTGCCCGCCCTGCGCGGCGAGGGCGGCGACGCCTACGCGGTGACCGAGGCCGAGGCCGGGTCTGACCCCGGTGGGATCGCGTCGACCGCGGTCGCGACCGACGCGGGATGGCGGATCAACGGCGAGAAGTGGTTCGTGACATCGGGCGACGTCGCCAGGGTGCTGATCGTGATGGCGAATGTCGTCGATGGCGCCGACCGGCTGCCAACCCTGTTCTTGATCGAGCCGTCGGCGGCCGGCGTCGAGTACGTCGACAACCCCCGGTTCACCCACAACTATCCCCATGGTCACCCGACGATCCGCTTCACCGACGTCGAAGTCGGGCCGGATGCGGCGATCGGCGGCATCGGCGAAGGCGAGGCGTTGCAGCGGGCGTGGTTCACCGAGGAGCGGCTCGGGATCGCCACCCATGGGCTCGGCGCGATGTGGCGGCTGCTCGACGAGACGACCGCCTGGACGCAGTCGCGCATGCAGGGCGGCCAGCGGATCCTCGACTACCAGGGAATCTCGTTCCCACTGGCGGATTCCGCGACCGACGCCACAGTCGGCCGGCTGCTGGCGATCCACGTCGCGCGGATGGTCGACGCCGAGGCCGACCTCAAGCTGATCCACGCGAAGGCGTCGATGGCCAAGCTGTTCGTCTCCGAGGCCGCCGGCCGCTGTGCGGATCGCGCGGTGCAGGCATTCGGCGGCCGCGGGTATCTGCGCTCGAACGTCGCCGAGCGCTTCAACCGCGAGCTTCGCGTCGACCGGATCTGGGAGGGGACCAGCGAGGTGCAGCGGCTGATCATCTCCCGCGCGCTCGAGCGTCGCGGGGTCGAGGCGACGATCCATTGACGATCGTGGACGAGCGGGTCCACAGCCTGGAGCGCCTCCTGCGGCCGGGCTCGGTAGCGGTCGTCGGCGCCACCGACCGGGACGGCAGCTACGGCGCCCAGGCGCTGATCAGCCTCGCGGCGATCGGCTACGCGGGTGACGTCTGGGGAGTCAACCCCGGCCGCACCGAGGTGCTCGGCCGGCCGTGCGTGCCCTCACTCGGCGACCTGCCCGAGGCGGTCGACGCCGTCGTCGTGGCGATCCCCGCCGCGGGCGTCCCGGACGTGATCGAGCAGGCGGGCGCGCTGGGCTGCGGAGGTGCCGTGGTGTTCAGCGCGGGCTTTGCCGAGGCGGCTGGCGGCGCTGGGCTGCAGGAGCAATTGACAGCGGCGGCACAGCGCCACGCGCTGCCGGTTTGCGGGCCCAATTGCAACGGGATCGTGGCCGCTCACTCGTCCACTGCACT
>DASYFZ010000203.1:0-1588 GCA_036000295.1 Solirubrobacteraceae bacterium | reverse complement strand
GCCGGGCCGACCATGAACCCCGGCGTGTCGCACAGGAACAGGAGCGGCAGGTCGAACGAGTCGCACAGCTGCATGAACCGCGAGGCCTTGTCGGCGCCGTGCGCGTCGATCGCCCCGCCCAGGTGCGTCGGGTCGTTGGCGATCACCCCGAGCGGCTTGCCGTTCACGCGCGCGAGCGCGGTGACCATCCCGAGGCCGAAGCCCCGTCGCAGCTCGAGCACGTCGTCGAGCAGTTGGTCGATCACCGCTCTGACGTCGTAGATGCGCTTGCGGTTGGTGGGGATCAGATGGCGCAGCGCACGCTGGTCTTGCGGCTGCGCCGGGTCGACTGGGCCGCGGAAGTACGACAGGTAGCGCTTGGCCGTCGCGACCGCCTCGACATCGTCGCCCACGCGCAGGTCGACGACCCCGTTGGCGTTCTGCACGTCGATCGGCCCAACCTCGCCGGGCTCGAACACGCCCAGCCCGCCGCCCTCGATCATCGCCGGGCCGCCCATCCCGATGCTCGAGTCCTCGGTGGCGATCACCACGTCGCAGCAACCGAGCAGCGCGGCGTTGCCGGCAAAGCAATACCCCGACGCGATCCCGACGAGCGGGACGAGCCCGCTCAGCCGGGCGAACAGGTTGAACGCGCGGCAGTCGAGGCCCGCGACGTGCGGCCAGTCGACGTCGCCCGGCCGGCCGCCGCCGCCCTCGGCGAACAGGACGACGGGCAGCCGGCGACGCTCTGCGACCTCGAACAGCCGGTCCTTCTTCAGGTGGTTGCGCATCCCCTGGGTGCCGGCGAGCACCGTGTAGTCGTAGGACATCACGACCGACGGCCTGCGATCGATATCGCCGACGCCCGCGACCAGCCCGTCGGCGGGCGTGCGCTCGATCAGCTCCTGCTTGGAGCGCCGCTGCTCCTGGGCGGCGAAGATCAACGGCCCGTACTCGACAAACGTCCCCTCGTCGACGAGATCGTCGAGGTTCTCTCGTGCCGTCCGGTGCCCGCGCTCGTGGCGCTTTGCGACCGCGTCGGGCCGGGCTTCGTCGAGCCCGATCGCGTGGCGTCCGCGGACCGCCTTCAGATCGTCGCGCAGCTCGTCGGGATCGGCCGGCTGCTCCTCGATGCCGGCTGCTTGGCCGTCATGGTCGCCGGGTTCGACGACCGCCAGCACTTGTCCCTCGGTCACCGTGTCGCCGACGCTCACGTCTATGCGCCGGACCATGCCGCCGTCCTGCGCGATCACCTCGTGCTCCATCTTCATCGCCTCGAGCACGATCAGCGCGGTGCCCGGAGCCACGGGCTCGTCGGGCTGATGGGCGATCGCGATCACGGTCCCCGCGAACGGCGCGACGACGGCCTGCTCGGTGGTCAACCGATCGCCCGCACCGCTTCGAGGATCGCCTCGGGCGAGGCGTTGTCGCTTGCGTCGTGAGCGATGTGCGACCACGTCACGCGCCCGTCCGGCGCGATCACGAGCGTGCCGCCGAGCTGCGCCGTGTGCCCGTCGGTCTTGGTCTGCACCTTGCCCGTCTTCGCCGTCGCGATCAGCGACCGGGCGACGACCTTGGGGCCAATCAATTCCCCTGCGGTGGCGACCTT
>DASYFZ010000660.1:0-6819 GCA_036000295.1 Solirubrobacteraceae bacterium | reverse complement strand
CCTGCCGGGCGTCTCGCTGGTCGCATCGGCCAGCGCCTGAGCGCCGGCCGACGTCGGTGGCGCCTGGCTTGTCATAACGCAAAGCGCCTGCAATTGAAGGGAATCTTGCACCGTGAAAACGGGCTTGCAGTGGTTCTTACGTGAGCGGATGTGGGCCACAATCGCCCCACATGAGAGCCCGAATATTGATCCCACTGGCCGCTGCGGCCATGCTCGCCGCGCCCGCCTCAGCTTCTGCATCTTTTTCCCACACCGTCACCTCTGGAGAGTCGCTGAGCTCGATTGCGGCCGCTGACGGCCTTTCTGTCGCGCAGCTCGCGGCCGCCAACGGGTTGCCGTTGGACGCTTCGCTGATCCAAGGCTCCGCGCTTCAGATTCCGCCGCAGGGCGCCAGCCTGTCCGGGCTCAGTTCGAGCGGCTCCACGACCGCGGGAGACGGCGACGGCGACGGCGACGACAGCGGCACGAGCAGCGCAGTGCCTGTCAGCACTAGCTCGTCGGGCTCTTATGTCGTCGCCCGCGGCGACACGCTGAGCGGGATCGCCGCACGGATCGGAACCAGCGCCACGGCGTTGGCGGCCGCCAACGGCTTGGACGTCAACGGGGTCCTGCCCGAGGGCGCCGCGCTGCGCCTGAGCGGCTCCTCGTCGGGATCGACGACGCTGCGGGTCAGCACGACAAGCTCGGGCTCGGGCTCGTATCTGGTCGCCCCCGGCGACACGCTGGCCGCGATCGCCGCGCGCGCCGGCACGACGCCCGGCGCGCTGGCCGCAGCCAACGGCCTGGACCTCAATGGCACCTTGCTTTCCGGCAGCACGATCCAGGTGCCGTCAGGCGCAGGCTCGACCGCGCTGCCGGTGTCGACGACGGTGGGCGGCGCGACGGCGGAAAGCCAGCCCGTCGGGTCGGTCGCTCAGGGCAATCCGACGTCTCCGCCGTACCCGACGCCCGAGCGGCTGAGCGCCTCCCAGATCGCCTCTGTGGCCGCCGCCAACGGCGTGCCGGGTGCGCTCGCGGACGCGATCGCGTGGCAGGAGAGCGGCTTCAACAACGATCTCGTCTCAAGCGCCGATGCCCGCGGGATCATGCAGATCCTGCCGGGCACGTGGGAATGGATCCAGCACACCCTGACTCCGGGCGCGCCGCTGGGGCCGGCCTCCGCGACCGAGAACGTGCGGGGTGGCGCGTTGCTGCTGCGGTCGCTGCTGAACTCGACCGGCGGCGACCCCGGCACCGCCGCGGCGGGCTACTACCAGGGCCTGTCCTCGGTGCAGGCGCACGGTATGTACCCCTCGACGCAGCAGTACGTCCAGAGCGTGCTGGCGCTCGAGCGCCAGTTCGGCGGAGGGTAGGCATCGCGGGAGCGGGGCGGCGCCCCAACGGCGAGCAGTCGCCCGCGGGCGCCGCCAGATACGCTCCGGAGCATGTTCTACGACGACGACGCTGACCTCTCGCTTCTCGACGGCAAAACGATCGCGATCATCGGCTACGGCTCCCAGGGCCACGCCCACGCGCTGAACCTCAAGGACTCCGGCGCCTCGGTCGTCGTAGGGCTACGGTCGAGTTCGAGCAGCAAGGCCAAGGCCGAGCAGCACGGGCTGCGCGTCGTCGAGCCCGCCGACGCGGCGAGCGAGGGCGACATCGTGATGATGCTGACGCCCGACGAGCTGCACCGCCAGGTGTGGGAGGCCGGCGTCAAAGACGGGATCGCCCCGGGCAACCTGCTGATGTTCGGCCACGGATTCTCGATCCACTACGGCGAGGTCGTGCCGCCGCCTGACGTCGACGTGGCCCTCGTGGCTCCCAAGGGCCCTGGGCACCTGGTCCGCCGCCAGTACCTCGAAGGCAGCGGTGTGCCTGGCCTCGTGGCAGTCCACCAGGACGCCACAGGCAACGCCCTGGGATTGGCGCTGGCCTACGCCAAGGGGATCGGCTGCACCCGTGGCGGCGTGATCGAGACCACCTTCAAGGACGAGACCGAGACCGATCTGTTCGGCGAGCAGGCGGTGCTGTGCGGCGGCGTTACCGAGCTCGTGCGGGCCGGCTACGAGACGCTCACCGACGCCGGCTACGACCCGCGCCTGGCGTACTTCGAATGTCTCCACGAGCTCAAGCTGATCGTCGACCTGATGTACGAGAAGGGGATCGCCGGGATGCGCTACTCGATCTCCAACACCGCCGAGTACGGCGACCTGACCCGAGGCAGCCGGGTGATCTCCGACGAGTCGCGCGCTGCGATGAAGCAGCTGCTGAAGGAGATCCAGTCCGGCGACTTCGCGCGTGAGTGGATCGCCGAGAACCGCGCCGGCCAGGAGAACTTCAAGCGGATGCGCGAGGAGCAGGCGGGCCACCAGGTTGAGGTCGTCGGGCGCGAGCTGCGCGCGCAGATGGACTGGATCGACACCGAGTTTCAGGAGTAGCGCCGGCGCCAGCAGATCCGGGGTCTGCGCACCCTGGCTCGCCGACTCGCTAACTTCGAGGTAACCCCGCATGGCAGACACGTCCACCGCCCTGCAGATACCGACTGACCTGCGGCCCGCCGACGGGCGCTTCGGCTCGGGCCCGTCACGGATCCGTCCCGAGCAGCTCGAGCATCTCGCTGCCTCGGGAGCGTCGCTGATGGGCACGTCGCACCGCCAGAAGCCCGTAAAGCAGCTCGTCGGGCGAGTGCGGGCGGGCCTGCGCGAGCTGTTCGAGGTGCCCGGCGACTACGAGGTGGTGCTCGGAAACGGCGGTACCACAGCGTTCTGGGATGCGGCCACCTGCTGCCTGGTGCGCGAGCGCGCGCTGCACCTCAGCTACGGCGAGTTCTCCTCGAAGTTTGCTGCCTGTACCAGGGCTGCGCCGTTCCTATCGGAGCCGATCGTCATCGAGGCGCCTGCCGGCGACGCGCCCGAGCCGGTCTCAGACCCGGCCGCGGACGTGATCGCCTGGGCGCACAACGAGACGTCGACCGGAGTGATGGTTCCGGTCCACCGGCCCGACGGCGCGGGAGATTCGCTCGTGCTGGTCGATGGGACGTCGGCGGCTGCCGGGCTGCCGATAGACCTCACAGAGTGCGACGTGTACTACTTCGCGCCGCAGAAGGGCCTGTCCTCAGAGGGCGGTCTGTGGCTGGCTGTGATGAGCCCGGAGGCGCTGACGCGAGTGGGCGAGATCGCAGACGACGCGCAGGAGGGTCGTTGGATCCCAGAGTTCCTGTCGCTGAGCATCGCGCTTGAGAACTCCGTCAAGGACCAGACCTACAACACCCCGGCGATCGCGACGCTGTTCCTGCTCGCCGACCAGCTCGACTGGATGCTCGAGCACGGCGGCCACGACGCGATGCTCGCTCGCACCAGAGAGTCGTCGGCGATCCTCTACGGCTGGGCCGACGCGCACCCGCACGCCACGCCGTTCGTGTCCGATCCGGCCAAGCGGTCGCTGGTGGTCGGGACGATCGACTTCGACGAGGACGTCGACGCAGCTGCGCTGGCAGCGACGCTGCGCGCCAACGGGATCGTCGATGTCGAGCCGTATCGCAAGCTCGGCCGAAACCAGCTGCGAATCGCGATGTTCCCGGCGACCGACCCCGCCGACGTGCGGGCGCTCACCGCCTGCATCGACTGGGTCCTGGAGCGGCTGTGAACTCCCGGCCCAAGGTGCTCGTGGCCGAGAAGATCGGCGATCCTGGCGTCGAGCTGCTGCGCGAGCACTTCGACGTCGAGCTCGGGGTCGGGTGGTCCCGCGAGCAGCTCGCCGAGCGCATCGCCGGCTACGACGGCCTGCTGATCCGCTCGGCAACCAAGCTCGACGGCGAGCTGATCGAGAAGGCCGAGCGCCTGCGGGCGGTCGGTCGCGCCGGCGTCGGCGTCGACAACGTCGACGTGGCCGCCGCAACCAAGCGCGGCATCGTCGTCGCCAACGCGCCGCAATCCAACGTGATCACCGCCGCCGAGCACACGATGGCGCTGCTGCTGGCGCTCGCGCGCAATGTGCCGCAGGCGCACGCGTCGCTGACCAGCGGCAAGTGGGAGCGGTCGAAGTTCTCGGGGGTTGAGCTGTTCGAGAAGACGCTCGGGATCATGGGCTTCGGGCGCATCGGTCAGCTCGTTGCCCACCGCGCGCTGTCGTTCGGGATGCACGTGATCGCGTATGACCCGTACGTCGCGGCCGATCGCTACCGCGAGCTCGGCGTCGAGAAGGCCGAGTCCTCCGACGACATCTACGCCGTCGCTGACTTCATCACGCTGCACCTGCCCAACACACCCGACACCAAGGGATGGCTCGATGCCGAAGCGCTCGCCAAGTGCAAGGACGGCGTCCGGATCCTGAACGTCGCACGCGGTCCGCTGGTCGTCGACGAGGACCTCATGGCCGCGCTTGACTCCGGGAAGGTCGGCGGCGCGGCGCTCGACGTATTCCAGTCAGAGCCTGTCACCGAGCACCCGCTGTTCGGCTACGCCAACGTGATCGTCACGCCGCACCTCGGCGCCTCGACCACCGAGGCGACCGATCGCGCCGGTTATCAGGCCGCCGAGCAGGTGATCGCGGCGCTGACCGGCGGCGTCGTGACAAGCGCGGTGAACATCCCCGCGATCCCGTCGGAGGACATGGATGCGCTCGGCCCGTTCGTCTCGCTGTGCCGAAAGCTCGGGCGGATCGCCGTCGAGCTCGCCGAAGGGTCCTCGATCGACCGCGTCGAGACCGAGTTCATGGGGAGGATCGCCGAGCGCGACACGCGGCTGCTCGGGATCCAGGTCCTGCTCGGGGTCCTGCGCGGACACACCGAGGAGGAGGTCAACGAGGTCAACGCGCCGACGATGGCCGAGGAGCGCGGAATCGAGCTCGTTGAGACCAAGCGCAGCACGGTCCGCGACTACGCCGACCTGGTGCGCGTCGCCGTGACCAGCGGCGAGGACAGGGTGAGGGTCGCCGGCACGTTGATCGGCCGGCGCAACCATCCGCACCTGCTCGAGGCCTGGGGCCAGCGCTTCGACGTCCAGCTCGAGGACCACGTGACGATCTTCCGCTACCGCGACCTGCCAGGGATGCTCGGGCACGTCGGCACCGTCTTCGGCCAGCACGGGATCAACATCGTCTCGGCCGCGGTCGGCCGCCAGCCCGAGGACACGGGCGGCAGCGACGACCGCCTCGCCGCGATGACGATCACCACCGACATCACCGTGCCGCACGAGGTCGTCAACGAGATCGTGGCCGGCGAGGGCTTCGAGGCGGGGCGCACCGTCAACCTTTAGCCGCCGCCGGTTGGCCCGCGACAGCCGGGGTGATAGGAATACGCCCCAGCAGATGGAGGGAGCGCTAACCACTGCGCCCGCACCGCGCGCGCGTCCGCCGGCACTGGACGCCAGGACGATGTGCGAGGCGTTTCAGATCACCGCCGCCGAGCGTCCTGACGATGTCGCGCTGCGGACGATCGCCGACGGCATCTCGATCACGTGGGGCGAGTACTCCGAGCGGGTGGGACGGCTGGCGGGTGGTCTCGCGGCGCTCGGCGTCGGCCCCGGCGACACCGTCGGCTTCATGCTCACCAACCGCCCGGAGTTCCACCTGCTCGACACCGCTGCGATGCACCTCGGCGCGACGCCCTTCTCGATCTACAACACGTCCTCGCCTGAGCAGATCGCGTATCTGCTCGGAGACGCAGCCAACCGGGTGATGATCGTCGAGGCGGCGTTCATGGACCGCGTTGCCGCCGTCCTCGAAGGTGGCCAGGGCAACGTCGAGCACCTCGTCGTGCTCGACGGCGCGACGAGCGACTCGATCACGCTCGAGGAGCTCGAGGCGGCCGAGCCGCCCGCGGGCTTTGACTTCGAGGCGGGCTGGCGGGCAGTCGCGCCCGGCGACATCCTCACGCTGATCTACACGTCGGGCACGACCGGTCCGCCGAAGGGCGTGCAGCTCACACACGGCAACGAAATGGCGCAGTGCCGCGGACTCGACGACGTCAACCACTGGCCGAGCGGCGGGGGGTCGATCGTGTCGTTTTTGCCGATGGCGCACATCGCCGACCGCGGCCTGACGCACTACGGCCAGATGGCGTGGGGCGAGACGCTCACCTGTTGCCCCGAGGTCACCCAGGTGTTCGCCCACGTCGCCGACGCTCGTCCGACTCGTTGGGGCGCGGTCCCGAGGGTGTGGGAGAAGCTCAAGGCGGCGCTGGAGGCCGGGATCGCAGCCGATCCCGACGAGGCGCGGCGCGCGGCGGTGCTTGCGGCGATCGAGCTGGGACTCCGGGTGGTCCGCACCGAGCAGGCGGGAGAGCCCATCGACGCGGACCTGCTCGAGGCCTACAAGCAAGCCGATGAGCACGTGTTCGCGCCGATGCGTGCCAAGCTCGGGCTCGACCGCTGTGCGTCGTATGTGACCGGTGCCGCGCCGGCGCCGCTGGAGGTGTTCGAGTTCTTCGCGGCGATCGGGATCCCGATCTGCGAGGTGTGGGGGATGTCCGAGCTGACGTCGGTCGCAACGATCAACCCGCCGGAGCGGATCCGCTACGGGACGGTTGGGCCGGCGCTGCCGGGCGTCGAGATCCGGCTGGCGGACGATGGCGAGGTCCTGGTCCGCGGTCCGACGGTGATGGCGGGCTACCGAAACCAGCCCGAGAAGACCGCCGAGACGATCGACGCCGACGGCTGGCTTCGCACCGGCGACATCGGGGCGCTGGACGAACATGGATACCTGAAGATCGTCGACCGCAAGAAGGAGCTGATCATCAACGCGGCCGGCAAGAACATGTCGCCCGCGAACATCGAGCAGCAGCTCAAGCAGGGCTCTGCGCTGATCGGCCAGGCGATCGCGATCGGCGACCGCAGGCCC
>DASYFZ010000191.1:0-6986 GCA_036000295.1 Solirubrobacteraceae bacterium | reverse complement strand
AGCTCGGCGATCCAGTCGGCCATGATCCGCTCGATCTGCTTCTGCCAGATCGCCAGCGTGTACGGATGGCGCGTCGGGAAGTCGCTCATGTCGAGCACGCTGCCGCCGAACATCACGACGCCATGCGGCTGACCCTCGGCGAGGAACCGCTCGGCGATGCCGCGCTGATCGAACACCTCGATCGTGCGCGACTGAAAGCCGCCAGCGCGTGCGTCGGCGAGCACGTGATCGGCGCGCCGCTCCACGACCGCGACATCGACGTCCGCCAACGCGAGCTCCGCCGCCAGCATCATCCCCGTCGGACCGCCGCCCGCGATCACCACGCCATGCTCTCTCGTACCCATTTCGCTGCTCCCAGTTGTTAGCGCACGCGGACGCGGCGTGAGACGATCTCGGCGAGATGGCACCTTTGGATGAGCAGATACGCGCGGCGGCCGTCGCGGCCGTGGCGTTGATCGAGCCGGGTATGCGCGTCGGCCTGGGCACAGGACGGACCGTGGCGCAGCTGCTGCCGACGCTTGCCGAGCGCAGAATCGAGCGGCTGCGCTGCGTGGCGACCTCGCCGGAGACGCAGCAGGCCGCAACGGCGCTCGGCATTCCGGTTGAGCCGTTTGATCGTCTCGATCGCCTCGACATCGCGATCGACGGTGCCGACCAGGTGACGCCCGATCGCTGGGCGGTGAAGGGCGGTCATGGCGCGCACCTGCGCGAGAAGATCGTCGCGCGGGCGGCGGACCGGTTCGTGGTCATCGTCACGCCGGACAAGCTCGTCGATGCCCTGCATCCACCCGTGCCGCTGGAGCTGGTGGAATTTGGCCTTGCGGCGACGCTGCACGCCCTGCGTGTCGCGCAGCTCCGGGAGGGCGCACCCCCGACGCCCGACGGCGGCGTGTTGGCCGACTATCAGGGTGCCATCGAGGACCCGGCCGAGCTTGTCTCGCTGCTCGATCAGATGCCCGGCGTCGTCGAGCACGGGCTGTTCGGACCGCAGCTGGTCGACGATGTCATCGTCGGCCGAGAGGCTGAGCAATCCCGATGAGGTTGGCCTCGCTGTCGTAGAAGAACGCCCCAAGCTCGCCCGTGCTTCACCGCGGCCGCACGCTATCCAACGAGCGGCGGCACCGCTCACCAGACTTGCGGTTGCACCGGGCACGGGTCCATACTGGGGTGGTGGAAGAGTTTCCCCTCGACGGTGAGGGACGCGTCGGGCGGCCGCGGGACCAGCTTGACGCGGAGCAGCGGCGGCCAGACGAACGAGATCGCATCGCTGACGAGCGCGACCGTCGCTCCGACGAGCGCGAGCGACGCGCCGACGAGCGCGAACGACTAGCCGACGAGCGCGAGCGCCACGCGGATCAGCGCGAAGCGCTTGCCGACGAGCGCGAGCAGGTGCGATCCGGTGAGCGGCGCCGTGGGTCGGCCGCCGCGCTAAACCGAAGCCAGGACGCGCTCAAGCGAATGCGGGAGGCGCTTGATCGCGCCGGGCGCGGCGTCGACCGCCTCGAAGCAGACGTCGATCGCGAAGAGGTTGAACGGGACCGGGAGCAAGCCGAAGTCAACCGGGAGGTCGCGAGCAGCCGGCGCGAACGCGACGACCCCCGACGAAGGCCGTAGCGCCACCCGTCGTTGAGCCGAGGGATGTCCAGATGCACGTCGGAGCTAGGCTCAGTCGACCTAGATGCTCCTTAGTTGACGAGGATGAGCCATGAATAAGCCGGTGTTGTTCTGCTACGACGGTTCGGAGGGCTCTCGGACGGCACTGAGGGCTGCGATCGAATGGATCAAGCCTGCCGCCGATGCAGTGGTGTTGACAGTGTGGACGCCCGCAACGATTCAGCTGGCCCGAGCGGGCTCGTTCGTGGTCGCCATACCTAATGAGGGCGAGGTCGATGAGCAGGAGGCTGAGTTCGCCCAACGGATCGCCGAGGAGGGCGCCGAGGGAGCTCGGACCCGCGGCTACAACGCGGTCGCGCGAGTCGCCGAATCGGACCAGTCGGTCGCCAAGACGATCGCTGACGTCGCAGACGAGATCGACGCCGGCCTGATCGTCTGCGGCCAACGCGGACGAGGCGCCATCGGGAGTGCGCTGCTCGGGAGCGTCTCGCATGCGCTGGCAGCGCACACCAAGCGGCCGGTGCTCATCGCCCCTCAGCACCCGTCGTAGCGGCCGCGCCTTCGCGGGCCCCAACTGCAGGCTCGAAGTGGTGGCAGTGGCCCACCGCTAGACGGGCAAGCGCAGCTTTGAACGTGGGGACGCGGTGATGGGCCCGGCCGGGCAGGATCACCATCGCCAGCACGAAGCCGAGGACGAAGATTCCGACCGACCACCAGAAGGCCGTGGTGTAGCCGTGAACCGCCGCAGCGTCTGCCAAGCCCGCGCTGGGCGGGTGGCTGGTGGCGTAGCTCGTAACGGCGCTGGCGAAGATCGTGCTGAGCAGCGCGGTGCCGACTGAGCCGCCCACCTGTTGGGAAGTGTTGACCATCGCCGAGGCGACGCCGGCTTCGCTCCCCTCCACGCCCAACGTCGCAGTGGAGAACGCCGGCGCAAAGATGCATCCCATCCCAACGCCGAGGATGATCAGGCCGGGGAAGCACGTGGGCGGCGTAGCTGGAGTCCGGCGTCAGCCGGGTGAACAGGAACATCCCGAGCGCGCCGAGCGTCATGCCGGTGAGGACGATCGGCTTGACCCCGGTGCGCTGGATCACCCGCGTCTGCACCGTGGTCGAGGTGACCACGAGAACCGCAGTGAGCGGGAGAAACGCGAGTCCGGTTGCGAGCGGCGAAAGGCCGCGCTGCTGCTGCAGGAAGAACGTGAGGAAGAGAAAGACCGCGAAGATGCCCGCACCGGCCAGCAGGATCGTCGTGTATGCGCCGCCGCGGCCGCGGTTCCAGATGATGTGCAGGGGCAGCAGTGGATGCTTGACGCGGCTCTCGATGAGCACGAACGCGGTCAGGAGCACGGGACTGGCCACGAGCGCCACGATCGTCGCCGTCGCCCCCCAGGAGTGGGTCTCTGCGTTGGAGAACCCGTAGACGAGCGCGAACAGGCCAAGCGCCGAGGTGACAGCGCCGGGTATGTCGATCGGATCCTTGTGCGGAGCAGCGTGGTTCACCAGCAGGCGCATCGCCACGATCGTCGTTGGCACCGCAATCACGAGGTTGACGTAGAGGCACCAGCGCCAGGACAGGACCTGGGTGAGCGCACCGCCGAGTATCAGGCCGAGTGAGGCGCCGCCGCCGGCGATCGGCCGAAGATCCCGAACGCCGTCGGGCGGTCGGGTGATCCCTCGAACGTCACCGTCAGCAACGACAGCGCCGACGGCGCGAGCAACGCGCCGAACACACCTTGCAGCGTGCGGGCGGTCACGAGCGCGCCGAAGGATTGCGCCAGCCCGCCGATCGCCGAGGCAATCGAGAACCCGACCAGGCCACCGATCAGGGTCCACTTGCGCCCGAACAGATCGCCGAGCTTGCCGCCCAGCAGCAGGAGGCTGCCGAACGCGAGCGCGTACGCGGTGACGATCCACTGCCGGTTCTCGGTCGAGAACCCCAGCGCCTTCTGCGCCGACGGCAGCGCGATCGTCACGATCGTTGCGTCGAGGACGACCATCAGCTGCGCCACGCTCAGCAGAGCGAGAACCGCCCACCGGTTCGGTTCGGCGCTAACGGGCCTGCCAGCCGGGGCACTGACGGCGGCCATCGCTCGATGTTAGGGGATGAGCGTCCTTACTTCCGGCGTGCTCGAATGCCGAGATAGGTGACGGCTCCAGCCGCGAAGCCGGCGACGCCGATCAAGATGATCAGGGGTGTGGTCAAGAAGCTCGAGCCACCGCCCCGCTGCGCGTCGACGGCGCCCGGATGCACACGACCGAGGTCCGCGAGCAGTGCGCGCTGAATGACGTCGTAGCAGTCGGTGTATTCCTTCTGATCTGCGCCCATCGTCGACAGCGCGTCCTGCAGGTCTCCCGCCGAATAGTGCTGCGTCAGCTGCGCATGAACGTTGCAGTCTGAGAGCACGCTCGTGGAGCTGGCCGAAGCTGTCGCTGCCAGTACGGCGAGGCATCCCCAGGCGACGCACAACACGACGAGCTGAGCGCGGCACCGCTGCACATCGGTCATAACGAGGCGAGTAGCGGGAAGTTACGCCGTGTGAGGCACGCCGCGTCCACGACATCGTCCTTGCCGGCATGCAGCGGCGACAGACCCTCAGCTCTACGCTGACCGGCATTCGCAGGGTGCTCATCACCGGCATGTCAGGCACGGGAAAGTCCAGCGCGCTGCTTGCGCTGGGAAGACTCGGCTTTCAGGTGGTCGACACAGACGAGCCGGGCTGGACCGAGTGGTCTGGTGACGCAGGCGGCTACGTGTGGCGCGACGATCGGATCACCGAACTCCTCGCGCGCGAGGGTGGGCCGTCGCTCTACGTCTCAGGGACGGTGTCAAACCAAGGCCGGTTCTATGCGCGCTTTGATGCGGTCGTCCTGTTGAGCGCCCCTGCCGAAGTGCTCCTCACGCGTATCGAGAACCGGACGACGAACTCGTATGGCAAGAGCCCAGAGCAGCGGGAGCTCATCCTTCGCGACCTGGCCGACGCCGAGCCGCGACTGCGCCGAACGTGCACCCACGAGATCGACGCGACTCAGCCTCTGACAAGCATCGTCGACCAACTTGTCAAGCTCGGTCGCGAGCCTCCTGCTTAGTGCCTCACTCCTGAGGCTGCGGGCGCAGATCAGGCGAGATCGCCCGCTGGGTGCGGGCCAGATAGCTGACGAGCCCGACGATGAGCAGCGCGCCGACCACGCTGACGGTGCCGTCGCCGAGGCCGAGGCCACCGATGTCGTGGTTCTTGCCCAGCCAGTCGGCGAGCGATGCCCCGAGCGGCCTGGTGAGCACGTAGGCCGTCCAGAAGAGCAGGATCGGATTGAGATTGGTGCGCCAGTAGGCGATCGCCGGGATGGCGATCGCGCATCCGAACACGACGGCAGACGCTAGGTATCCCCAGCCGAACGACCTCGCGGTGAGGTCCCCGACCGCGGTGCCGAGCGCGAATGTGGACAGCACCGCCAGCCAGTAGAAGACTTCGCGTCGCGGCGTGTAGATGCTGTGGATCGACAGGGTGCCTTCTGTCCGGTACCAGGCGACGAAGATGCCGGCGAGAATCACGGCGTAGAGCGTGCTAGAGGCGTAATAGGGAACCCCGAGTCCGACGTGGACGGCGTCAGCCGCGAGCGTCCCGAACACCGCGACCATCGCGACTGCCAGCCAATAGACGCCTGGTGTGTATCGGGAAGTCTTGAACTGCCAGATGATCGCCGCAGCGAACGTGATCGTCCCTAGGAAGACGGCGCCGCCCTTGCCGACCTGCTTGACGAGGAAGTCCGATGTGGACTCGCCCACTCCGGTCGTGAGGACCTTGGTCACCCAGAAGATGGCCGTCACCTCGGGGACCTTTGTGAGCAGCGTTGAGTGTCGCGTGTTCGATGTCATTCATGGACCGGGTCGTGGATGAGTGGAGCTGGCTACGAGACCTGGGGCAAGTGCCAGCCGCCGGGAAGGGTCGGCGATCGAGATGAGGCCAGCATGAAAGAGCTCGCCTGCGCACGTGAAGTGCTCGCCGGCGCACGCGGCATGGCAGCAGGCCGAAGCGACCGGGTTCCGCTCTCGTCCGCGACGCCGTAGGGCGGATTCGCCCTACTTCTCCCCGCCCTGCCTTACCTCTGTGTACGGTCGAGCCCAGCCCGTAGCGGTCGTGGCACCCTTTCAAGACCAGCCGGAGGAGGCACGCAGATGACTGACATTGACCCCGGTATCCGTTTCCCTGGTGAGTCTGAGGAGTACCGTCGCGAGCGTAATCGTCTTCTGCAGGCCGAGGCCGGGTTGCGGCGCGCCATCGAGCAGGTCGCGGCGCAGCGCCGCGCGTTGCCGCCGGGCGGCGTCGTTCCCGACGATTACCGCTTCGATGAGGTATCCGACGGCGGCGAGGTGCGGTTCAGCGAGCTGTTTGAGACGGGCAAGGACACGCTGGTCATCTACAGCTTCATGTTCCCGCGGTATTCGGGCGATACCAGGCCGGGGCCCGCAGACGGTGAGACGGCGAAGCTTGCGCTCACCGCGACACCGTGTGCGTCATGCACCTCGATTCTGGACTCGCTCGACGGCGCCGCCGCTCATCTCACCCGGGTGCTGAACCTCGCCGTGGTCGCGAAGTCAGATCCAGATCGGATCCGCAACTTCGCGCGCGAGCGGGGCTGGCGCAACCTGCGGCTTCTGTCGTCGCGAGACAACGCCTATAACCGCGACTACCACGCCGAGACCGCGGAAGGGGAGCAGATGCCGATCCTCAACGTGTTCGCCCGCGACGGCGACCAGTTCCGCCACACGTGGGCCTCCGAGCTCATGTACGCGCCCCGGGACGAGGGCATGGAGGCACGCCACGTCGACTCAGTTTGGCCGATCTGGAACGTGCTGGACGCGACGCCAGAAGGCCGCACCAACCAGTCGAACTTCCCGTCACTGAACTACGACTGAGACTCGCGCGTGGAGCCGACGAACACTTAAAAGGCGCAGAGCATGAGCACCGGCGTCGATGCGGCCCGCAATTCGATGCGCCGCTCCCGCAAGCAACACTTCGCGGTGGGAACAGCACATCGACCTGTTCGGCTCCACAGGCAAGGCCCAACCGTGACGCCTCGATGACGACCGGGGCAGCTGAGGGGGACCGACGGGGACCTCGTCGGCGAGAGTTGCCTAATCCGCGAGCGGGTTCGCTCCTACAAGTGGGCAAGCCTGGCGCAACGGGACAGCCAAGGGACCGTCCGCTGTTACCGGCAGGAGATCCCACCGCGGATCGTCGTCGGTCCATTGGTTCACGATGGCGTCGACCGTGAGCTTATGCAGGGCGGGATCGAGCAGGCCGTTGGCCTCCGCGAGGTCGAGCACCTGGAGATAGGTGCTCACCGAATCGGTGCGGAGCGCGGTGACCGCC
>DASYFZ010000540.1:0-2514 GCA_036000295.1 Solirubrobacteraceae bacterium | reverse complement strand
AGGCGGTCGCAGCCAGGGGAGCCGCGCTGGTGATCAGGGCCGGGGGCGGCCGGGCCGGCGAGAGCTTCGCCCTGCACGGCGATCGGATGACCGTGGGGCGGCGGCCGGATTCCGACATCTTTCTCGACGACGTCACGGTGTCGCGCGACCACGCCGTGATCGTGCACCGTGCCCACGACTACTACCTCGACGATTGTGGCTCGCTGAACGGCACCTACGTCAACCGCAAGCGGATCGAGTCCCATCGACTGGCCGACGGCGACGAGCTCCAAGTCGGCAAGTACAAGCTCGCGTTCCTGAGCAGGTAATGGCGACATCCGAGACAACCGACGCGGCCATGGCGCTTCCCGAGCCGCCCGAGGCACCGTCGGAGCCGCCGCGCCAGAAGGCGGTCACGATCGGCGCCGTCTGCAAGGCCCTGGTCCAGGAGTTTCCCGATATCTCGATCTCCAAGATCCGCTATCTCGAGGACCAGAAGCTCCTCACGCCACGGCGCACCCAGGGCGGCTATCGCCTGTACACCCAGTCGGACATCCAGCGGCTGCGCACGATCCTGCGCCTGCAGCGCGACGAGTTCCTGCCGCTGCGAGTGATCCGCCAGGAGCTCGCCGGCGGGCGCACCGACCGCGAGGTGACCCCTCCGGGGGACGGCCGCGCGATGCGGCGCACGATGGTGACGACCCGCGACGCAGGAGCGCTGTACTCACTCGAGGACGTCGTCGAGGAGACCGGCGCCGACGCCACGCTGGTCCGTGAGCTGGTCGAATTCGGCGTGATCAAGGGGGACCTCAGGGGAGGGACGCGCTACTACGACGAGACCGAGCGCGAAATCGTCCGCGCGGTGTCGGAGCTGGCGCGCTATGGCGTCGGCGGCCGCAACCTGCGCGTGTTCCGCAGCTCCGCCGATCGCGAGGCCCAGCTGCTCCAGAGCATCCTCGCCCCGGCGCTTCGCTCGCGCAATCCCGAGCGCCGTAAAGAGGCGATCGAGGCGCTCGAGAACCTGGCGTCGGTGACGACGCACCTCAGGCACCTGCTGCTGATCCGCGACCTGCGCAGCATCGTCAGCTGACAATCCGGCGGTGAGCACCGTCGACCTCAAAGGATTCGTCCGCGACATCCCGGACTTTCCGCGGCCGGGAATCGTCTTCAAGGACATCACGCCGCTGCTACTGGACGCCGCGGCCCTCGATCAGGCGGTGTCGGAGCTGGCGACGCTGGCGCGACCGCTGTCGGTGGATCTGGTCGTGGCCGCCGAGGCGCGAGGGTTCATCCTCGGCGCCGCGCTTGCTCGCGAGCTGGGCGTGGGCTTCGTGCCCGCGCGCAAGCCGGGCAAGCTGCCCAGCGAGACGGTCAGCGCCGAGTACGTGCTCGAGTACGGGATCGACGCGCTGGAGATGCACGCCGACGCCCTGGCCGGCGGGGTCAGGGTCCTGGTGCACGACGACCTGCTTGCGACCGGGGGGACCGCGGCGGCCGTCTGCAAGCTCGTCGGAGAGCTCGGAGCGGTGGTGGCTGGCTGCGCCTTCCTCGTCGAGTTGAGCTTCCTCGGCGGCCGCGCACGGCTGGCGCCGCACGAGGTGCTGACGGTCATCGAATACGCCGACTGACCGGTGCCGACGACCACCTACTCCCGGAAGATCGCCGCGCCGCCACAGCGCATCTGGTCGATGCTCGAGGACCCGCACCACATGCCTCGGTGGTGGCCCGGAGTCACGAGAATGGAGGGAGTCGACGACGACCGCTGGACGCAGGTGTTCACGACCAAGCGCGGTCGCCCGGTGCGGGCGGACTTTCACCTGACGTTGTCAGAGCCGCTGCGCCGCCGGGTGTGGGAGCAGGAGGTCATCGGCACGCCGTTTGAGCGGGTGCTCGACGAAGCGATCACCGAGGTGACGCTCGAGCCGGCCGACGGCGGCACGCAGGTCACGATCGCCCAGCGCCAGAAGCTGCGCGGCTACTCGCGCACCGGTGGGCTGATGTTGCGCCGCGCGACCAAGGGCAAGCTGAAGGAGGCGCTGGAGGGCCTGGAGCGCGTCTGCGTGTAGCGGACCCCAGAAAGGAAGCCCAATAGGGCCTCAGGAAAGGCCCTTGAGCACGCCCTGCAGGACGACCGTCCCCGGTGACTTCGGGTTCTGCTGCGTCTCCTTGGTGATCAGCAACTGGCTGAAGTGACCGGCATTGCTCGGCAGCGCGCTTTCGGCCTGGAGCACACCGTTGGAGCCGACGGCCGGATTGACGAAGCCGAGGATGTGGTTGTCCTTGTCGGACTTGTAAAGCCAGACCGCGTAGGCGTCGTGCTTGCCGTTGGCCGGAAGGTTCTGGGCGCGGATTGCGACTCCGGTGTTCTTGCCCTGCTTGAGCACCAACGCGACGCCGACGGGCTTGGTGGCCGTGGCGGAGGTCGGCGCGGTCAGGTTGATCTGCGCCACGAGCTTCGCGCCGTTGGCAGCGGTGGTGGAGGTCGACGTCGATGTCGACGGCGTCGAGCTCGTTGTGGGGGTCGATGACGTAGAA
>DASYFZ010000528.1:0-1957 GCA_036000295.1 Solirubrobacteraceae bacterium | reverse complement strand
GCTGGCGGATCGTCTGCCGCGGTCATCGAGCGTTACCAGCTAACCCTCGCGCGCGTTACGCTCCTGTGGAGGCGATCCAGATGGCTAATCGTTCCCGCGCGATCACCACCGCGGTCTGTCTGTCGCTGGTGCTCGCCTCCTGCGGTGCCGGTAGGCCGGCTGGGCGCGTCGGCGCGGTCGCACACGATCCGCGCGCCGCGGCCATCGGGCGATCGCGCCGTACGACGCCGGCGGCGAGCTCTTCCGCGCCAAGAACGCCGCCGGTGAGAGCGCGGTCGATACCGCTCGCGAAGCCGACGGACCTGGCTCCGTTCGGGGCGCCGGCGGCGGGAGAAGGCGTGTGGGGAGCAGCCGGGCGGCGCGTCGAGGGAGTACCTGCCGTCTATGAGACCACGCTGGTTCCGCCGGGCGGCTCGCAGCCGGCGGGGGTCGCATGGATGGACACGCACCTGCTGGCGGCCAGGCTCTACTCGGGGTCCGAGAGCCCCGGGGGTGGCCCCTACCGATACACGGCGGCGATTCAGCCGGCTAGCGCGCGCTATCTGGTCGCCGCCTTCAATGGCGGCTTCAAGATGAACGAGGCCGAAGGCGGCTACTACACCGAGGGCCGAATGATCGACCCGCTCCGTCTCGGAGCTGCTTCGCTGGTCATCTACGCTGATGGCTCAGCCAATGTCGGAGCTTGGGGCACCGACTTGAGAATGACGCCCGGGGTGGTCGCAGTCCGCCAGAACCTCGTACCGCTTGTCGCCGGCGGTCGACCTACGCCACTCGCCAAGAGCACCAACTGGGAGGCATGGGGTAACACCTGCGGCGCGAGTTCATGCGCCCACAGCGTGCCCGGTGTCGAGCACCAGTGGCGCTCCGCGCTCGGAGTGACCTCGGACGGCGCGCTCATATACGCGCAAGGCCCTGCACTCGACCCCCTACAGCTTGCGGACGTGCTCGTGCGAGCCGGAGTCGTCCGCGCGATGGAGCTCGACGTCAATCCCAGCTGGCCGATATTCGCGACCTATGATCCGGCAAGCCAACACGGCCTGGCCACGCCGTCCGACGGCCACCTGCTCACAGCAACCGTCCGAGACCCGGGGACCTTCTTCGACCCCGCGTGGGCGCGCGACTTCATCACGATGTCGATGCGTCATACCGTGCGGTAGCCACCTCGATCGCGCTGCTCAGCGGATAAGCTCGAGCGCGAACGGCGTCGGCGGCACGGCCCGCTGGGGCGCGCGTGTCGCTTTCGCCGCCCGCCGCCTCATGTTCGTGCGATCGGGTGGCGACGACTCGGTCACGCCGGCCGCCATCCTGCCGCAAGCACTTGGCCCGATCGCCATCGTCAGCTCGTCGGCGTTCCGGTCGACTCCCGTGGCGGTTCTGCGTTCTCGAGCCGGCGCGCTCAGCGTTGCTCGCGGGCACCGAGACCAGCCACGTGGGCGTGACACGATCGCCTGGTCGCTCCTGTCCGAACTCAGCAGTCCGGGTGCTGCCGGCGAGGCTGCTGCTCTTGCGCTTGCTGCCATCGGGATCTCGGCTAGCGCCGGAGCCGATCAGGCCGCCGGCGACCGCGAGAGTGCTGCGTCGCCGGGCCGGACCGGCAGTCTGGCTCCGCCGATGAGACGCCCGGTCCTCGTCCGATGCGCGCATCTCGTCGCCGCACGACCGGCTGTTGGAACGCCTGGCGGAGCAGCACTCTCGGCATCGCCAGCGAGCTCGGTGCTCCCCTTGCTCAAAAGCGCAACTGTTCCGCTGCACTGCCGGTAAGCCGGCGAAACCACGGCTATCGGCGAAGGCGGATTCGGCACGGCCAGACGACTGGGTGGCAAGCGCGAAGAGTAGCGAGCCGACGTCCGCGGAGATGACCCTGGCAATGGGCCTGGAATGGCAGTTCTGGCAGCCTGCTACGTCGAGCCTATGTGGCCGCTGCGGCGGAACCACAGATAGATGACGGCGCTCGAGG
>DASYFZ010000170.1:0-4786 GCA_036000295.1 Solirubrobacteraceae bacterium | reverse complement strand
TGCCTGGCGTGGCTGGTGCCGTGGTATCTCGTCTGGCTGCTGCCGCTGGCGGCGCTTGCCACGAACGTCAGGCTGCGCCAGGCGGCGCTGGCGCTGACCGTGTTCCTGGTGCTTACGTTCATGCCGGTGACCGACATGTTCCTGTTCAAGCACGGGATCAACCCGCTGAACGACAAAGCCGGACGGGCCTCCCGGACTCTCCAGCAAAAGCTGGCGAAATAGGCCTTACGGCGCGGTTATCTACGGCGTGTTAGCTTCGCGCGCTGATGCGCTCTGAAATCGGAGTGAGCACCACCGATCGGGCTGTGCTCGATCGGGACATCCCGCCGCCGGCGCCACCAAAGGCGCCGCGCCAACGCAAGCTGGACTCATTTGACCGCGTCCTGTTCTGGGTGTTCGCCGCGATCTCGATGTGGGTGGTGTTCGTCGACCTGTGGCAGGTCGTCGTCAACGGACGTGTCTGGACCGGGACCGACGGCGTCTACATCGTCGACCAGATGCAGTACCTCGCGTGGATCCGCGACGCGTCGCACCACGTGCTGTCGTCGAACCTGTTCGTGCTGCGTGCGACTCCGCACGACTACTTCCAGCCCGCGGTCGTGATCTCCGGCGCGATCACCGCGCTCGGCGTCGCGCCGTGGCTGAGCCTGCTGCTGTGGAAGCCGGTCGCGGTGATCACGGGCTTCTGGGCGGCCCGCGCATACACCCGCCGCAGCTTGACGGGGCTGTGGGAGCGGCGCTCGGCGCTCGTGCTGTGCCTGTTCTTCGGGTGCTTCACGGTCATCTTCGGGAGCTTCGGCGTGCTCGGCGACCTGTTCCCGGGGTTCTTGTCGTGGGGCTACACGTTCGGCCTGATCGCGCTGGCGGCGATGGTGGGCGGTCTTCTGACCCACGATCGGGCGTTGCGCGACCGGCGGATCGCCTGGCTGCCCGGCGTGCTCGGCGCCGTCGCGAGCCTGCTGCACCCGTGGCAGGGCGAGGCGTTGATCCTGCTCGTGATCGCCGGCGAGCTCGTCGTGTGGCGGGCGGCGCCGATCACGCGCCAGCGGTTCGTGCAGGCGGCGCTGACGATCGGCCTCACCGGCGCGCCGCTGCTGTACTACGTGATCCTGACGCGCGCCGATCTTGCCTGGCATCTGGCGCGCGACGCGAGCAAGCATTCGTTCCCGCTGGGGTCGATCCTGATCGCGATCGCGCCGCTGATGCTGCCCGCGCTCCTGGCCTACCGCAAGCGACCTCGCACGTTCCTCGAGGCGACCACGCGCGCCTGGCCGATCGTCGCCTTCGGCGTGTACTTCCTGTCGGGAACCGGGGCGGCCGCGACGCCGCTGCACGCCTTCCAGGGGATCACGTTCCCGCTGGCGGTGCTGGCGGTCGAAGGCCTGCAGATGATTCGGTGGGCGCCGTCGGTGCGGTCGCGGTGGGTCGTCGTTGCGGTCCTCGCCGTGGCCACGATTCCGGCGACGGGCTACGAGCTCTACAACGCCGCCAAGCTGGCGGCCCCGACCGACGGCAACGGCAACTTCATCACCAAGGACGAGCGTGACGCGCTGAAGTACCTGGCGAAGAGCCCGGAGCCTGGCGGCGTGATCACGCAGGGTTACCTCGGAGCCCTGGTCCCGGGCCTCACGGGCCGTGGCACGTTGCTGGGTGACTGTCTGTGGTCCGAGCCGAACTGCACGGGGCGCGGCGTCGTCGCCAGCAAGCTGTTCAAAGGGGAGCTGAGCAGGCGATCGGTGAGCCGGTTGTTGCACGGCACCAAGGCCACGTGGGTGCTGGCTGACTGCAAGGCCACGGGGGACCTGGACCGCGAGCTCGGAGAGCATGTCGTGTCCGTCGAGCACTTCGGCTGCGCCGCGGTCTACCGCGTGGCCTGACCCACCGTTTGGCGCGGCCGGCGGTCGCTCTGGCACAATCCCGCGGCCATGCGGCTGTTCGCGCTGCGCGGCGCAAATACTGTCGGGTCCAACGACGCGGGGGCGATCCTGGAGGCGACCGCTGCGCTGATGCGTGAGCTGATGTCGCGCAACGCGCTCGAGCCCGAGGCGATGGTCAGCTGCATCTTCACGCTGACCGACGATCTCGACGCGGAGTTCCCTGCGGTGGCGGCCCGCAACCTGGGCCTCAACCGCGTCCCGCTGCTGTGCACCCGCGAGATCCCCGTGCCCGGCTCGCTACCACGCGTGATCAGGGTGATGGTGCACTACTACGCGCCCGAGGACCACGAGTCGCGTCACGTGTACCTGGGCGACGCGAGATCGCTGCGAGCCGACCTCGAGTCGGCACAATAGGCCGGACATGTCGCTGGAGTTCGCAGAGAGGATCCGCCGCATCCCGGTGTACCCGGTGGCCTCGGGCTACGACCTTGGGTCCAACACCGCGATGCTCGCCTCCAACGAGTCCTGCTTCGCCCCGCTACCGCAGGTGGTTGAGGCGGCCGGGCGGGTGCTGGGCGGCGCCCACCGCTATCCGGACCCGGCGTATGAGCCGCTGCGGCGGGCGCTGTCGGAGCGCTACGGCATCCCCGCCTCGCGGATCGCGCTAGGCAACGGGTCGTGCGATGTCCTGCTGGCGGCCGGCGAGGCACTGCTCGAGCCCGGCGCCGAGGTCGTCTACGCGTGGCCTGCGTTCAGCGTCTATCCGCACCTCGCGGCGGCATCAGGCGCACGCGCGATCGAGGTGCCGCTCGACGACAACGACCGCCACGACCTCGACGCGATCGCGGCGGAGATCACGGTGGCCACGCGGCTGGTGCTGATCTGCAACCCGAACAACCCCACGTCCACCTCGGTCGGGCTGGACCGAATCGAGGAGTTCCTGGACCGGGTTCCGTCGCACGTGTGCGTGATCCTCGACGAGGCCTACTGCGAGTTCGCGTTGAACCTGGGGGACACGTACGCGTCGGTCGAGCTGCTGCGCCGCTACCAGAACCTCGTCGTGCTGCGGACGTTCTCGAAGGTCTACGGACTGGCCGCGCTGCGCGTCGGGTACGGGTTGTGCGCTTCGGAGGCGTTTCGCACCGCCGTGGACCAGGTGCGCCAGCCGTTCTATCTCAACGCTGCCGCTCAGGCCGCGGCGGTCGAGGCCTTGAAGCATCAGGACGAGGTGGAGCGCCGGGTCACGCAGACGCTCGCAGCGCGCCTGGACCTCGAGGAGGGCGTCCGCGAACTCGGCGTCTGGGTCGCGGAGTCGGACGCGAACTTCATCTGGCTGCACCTGCCGGAGGAGTCTGACGAGGGTGCAGTGGTCTCAGGGCTGCGTGAGCGAGGCGTGCTCGTACGCGCCGGCGCGTCGCTGGGGCGCGAGGGGGCGCTGCGGGTGACGGTGGGCACCGACGCCGAGAACGAGCGGTTCGTGGGTGCGCTGCGCGAGTTGCTGCGGGCCTGATCGCTGAGGGTGATGAATAAGTGGTCGTATTGCCCACATATTCATCAGCTTGGCTCGGAGGCCCCGGGGCGGACGCCTTTGAAATCCGCCGCCGCTCTGGTAAAACCCGGGGCGCATGACCGGCGGCAGCCACATCCTCTCCTCGTATCGCGGCTGCCCCTGCGTCTGGTCCTGGCGATTTAGCTAGGCGCTCGGCCGTGCTCCTCTGTGCCCGCCCATGCGGGCCCTGCTCGGAAGCCGAGCGCCGTACCACCCGCCCGCGCGCGTCCCGCCGCGCAGGCCCGATCGCCCGCCCTTCCGTACGATTTCGCAGAGAGGAACCATCGAAATGATGATCGTGATGAAACCCACGGCCGCGCCACAGGAGGTAGCGGCCGTCGTCGAGCGCATCGAGAGCGTCGGCGCCCGAGCCCACGTCGTGGTCGGCGATGAGCTGACCATCATCGGCGCCATCGGCGACCGCGAGCACGTCGCCCGCCTGGACCTGGACGGCGCGCCGGGAGTCGAGCGCCTGGTCCCGATCCTCAAGCCCTACAAGCTCGCCTCGGCCCAGTTCCGCCACGGGCAGCGCACCGTGCTCGACATCGGCGGGCGCAAGCTCGGCGGCGACCACTTCGCGATGATCGCCGGCCCGTGCACGGTCGAGTCTCGCGAGCAGACGCTCGAGACTGCCCACGCGGTCAACGCGGCCGGCGCCGCGATGTTCCGCGGCGGTGCCTACAAGCCGCGGACCTCGCCGTACGCGTTCCAGGGGCTCGGCCAGGAGGGATTGCGGCTGCTGGCCGAGGCCAAGGCGCAGACGGGGCTGCCGATCGTCACCGAGCTGATGGACCTGCGCGATCTCGACGACGTCCTCGAGGTCGCCGACGTGATCCAGATCGGCGCGCGCAACATGCAGAACTACTCGCTGCTGACCGAGGTGGGGCGCAGCGGCCGCCCGGCGCTGATCAAACGCGGGCTGTCCTCGACGCTCGAGGAGCTGCTGATGGCGGCGGAATACGTGCTCAAGGAGGGCAACGAGTCGGTGATCCTCTGCGAGCGCGGGATCCGGACGTTCGAGACCGCGTACCGGTTCACGCTCGACCTGACCGCGATCCCCGTCCTCAAGGAGCTCAGCCACCTTCCGGTGGTCGTCGATCCGAGCCACGCCGCCGGGCGTCGCGATCTCGTGACGCCGCTGTCGCTTGCGGCCGCGGCCGCGGGCGCCGACGGGATCATCGTCGAGGTGCACCCCAAGCCCGAAGAGGCGATCTGCGACGGGCCGCAGGCGCTGGTGGCCGGCGAGTTCGCGCACTACATGGAGCGTGTGCAGGCGGCTGCCGCGGTTGCGGGCAAGGTCTTCTCCGAACGGCCCGTGGAGGCCTAGGAGGCCGGCGCCGATGACCACCAGCCGCTCATA
>DASYFZ010000420.1:0-4716 GCA_036000295.1 Solirubrobacteraceae bacterium | reverse complement strand
CGTGCCCTACAGCAAGAACCGCATCGGCGACTGCCCGGACGTCGACACGAGCGACGGCATCTCGGCCGAGTCAGACCGCGAGCTGCGCGGCTACTACGGCATCGGCGTCGGTGATCAGGAGCTGCGCAGCGACAACAAGTCTTACGCCACGCTCGTGGCCGATGAGCCGGGAGCGGCCAGCCGCGTTGAGGACGCCGGCGAGCTTGAGACCCCGGACGCGGACAAGCGCACCGAGGAGAGCATGGAGCGACTACGGGACGAGCAGCGGCGGGAAGCGCGCAGCGGTGGCATCGACGATGCCACCGACGAGGGCAACGACCGCGACCAGTAGCGCCCGTTCGCCCGGCGGCGGGTCAGCCGTCTGAAGGCTCGCGCAGCTTCGGCGCGGTGCCGAACACGTGGTCCCAGAACGGGGCGCTGACGCCGTAGCCGCGCTCGTGGTTCTGGAAGTGGTGGCGCATGTGCAGCTCGCGCAGCCGCTTGCCCAGCGCCGTCTTGGGCCGGTGATGGTGCACGTGGT
The DNA here is from genome assembly GCA_036000295.1 of Solirubrobacteraceae bacterium. GTDB lineage: Bacteria > Actinomycetota > Thermoleophilia > Solirubrobacterales > Solirubrobacteraceae > Palsa-465. The sequence goes on along the minus strand of DASYFZ010000420.1, from coordinate 4,196 downwards.
AGTGCAGCATGTCGTAGAACAGGTAGCCGGCCAGGAAAGCGGCGCCGAACGGCAGGTACGCGGGCGAGCCGAGCACCTCGTAGAAGCCGAACACGAACACAGCCGCCAGCGGCACGCTCACCGACGGCGGCATCACCAGGCGCATCGGATCGTTCGGATGATCGTGGTGGACGCCGTGGATGATGAAGTGCAGCCGAGCCCCGATGCCATCCTCGGGCTCGAAGTGGAACACCACGCGGTGCAGCCAGTACTCGGTCAGCGTCCAGAACAGGTATCCGCCCAGCAGCCACACCGGCGTCATCCAGCCCGATCCTTTGATCAGGCCGTAAATCAGCATGAACGCGATCACCGGCCCGAACAGGATCGGCGGGACCGCGGGGTGGACGCGGGAGAGCTTGTCGAGCAGGTTTGACTCGAACATCCGCGGCGAGGCGCGGAGCACCTCGCTACGGCTCAACTCCTGGAGCTCGTCGCTGGACGCCATACCCCTTAACGATAGCTATGAAGCGCTCCCCGCCGTAGGCCCAGTCGCATTCGAGCCGCCTCGGGCGGCGCCTGGCTTCGTCCTCGTCGGCTAGCGCAGCGCTGCTGCGCGTCGCCTCCTGCGTCCTCCCCAGGCACGCGCCCGCGACGACTCTCGGTGCGACCGCGCCTACGGCGAGAAGCGCTACGCATCGTCTGCAGGCATCGCCAGCACCACGTGGTGCAGCGACAGCGCCAGGAACGGGTGGCGTTCGATCGAGCCGCGCTCGAGCGATGCCACCTCGACGTCGGTCAGCGCGATAAACGCCCGCTCACTGGAATTCAGGTAATCGGTGAGCCTGCTGCGGTAGCCGTCCCGCGGCAGGCGCAGGACACCCGTGATCCGGTAGCGGGCGGTCTCGACGATGATCCGCTCTTCGACGTGCTCCATGGCGCCGCACGACGATAGCGGTCCGGCTGCGATCCTGAGCCTATGGCGCGCAGTGACCTCGCAAAAGCCCGCTGGTGGGCGATCCGCCGCGCCCAGAACCGCAAGCCGGCCACGTACCGCTGTCCACTGTGCGGTGGCCACCTCCCCGCGCTCTCAGAGCACATGCTGATCGTCCCGGAGGGCGACAGCTCGCGCCGCCGCCACGCCCACAGCGACTGCGTCCTCGCAGCACGCAAGGCGGGCCGCCTGCCCACCCGCGACGAGTGGGAGCGCAGCACCGGCCGGCGACCCCCGAGCCTCCGCGAGCGCCTCGCACGCCTGCTCGGCCGCCAGTAGGGTTCGAATCGATGCCGCACGACCTACGCCTCGGGCTGAGCCTCGGCTACTGGGCCGGCGGGCCGCCGCCCGGCGCCGCCGAAGCGGTGCTGGAGGCCGATCGCCTCGGGTTTGAGTCGGTGTGGACGGCCGAAGCGTACGGCTCCGATGCGCTGATCCCGCTCGCGTGGTGGGGCTCGCAGACCGAGCAGATCAAGCTCGGCACCGCGATCGTGCAGATCTCGGCGCGCACACCGGCCGCGACGGCGATGGCCGCGATGACGCTCGATCACCTGTCGGGCGGTCGTCTGATCCTCGGCCTGGGCGTGTCAGGCCCGCAGGTCGTCGAGGGGTGGTACGGGCAGCCGTTTGCCAAGCCGCTGGCCCGGATGCGCGAGTACATCGAGATCCTGCGAAAGATCTGGGCGCGCGAGGCGCCGGTGACCCACGACGGCACCCACTACCAGCTCCCGCTCCCGGATGGGACGGGTCTCGGCAAGCCGCTGAAGTCCAGCCTGCGGCCGCTGCGATCCGATATTCCGATCTACCTGGCAGCCGAGGGCCCGAAGAACATCGCGCTCGCCGGCGAGGTGTGCGACGGCTGGTTGGCGTTGTTCTACTCACCCCACCACGACGACTTCTACCGCGAATCTCTCGGCGAGGGCCTGGCGAGGCCGGGCGCGCGGCACACCTGGGACGACTTCGAGGTTGCGGCGTCGGTGCCGCTGATCATCACCGACGACATCGAAGCCGCGGCCGACGCGGTGCGGCCGATGTACGCGCTCTACTTCGGCGGGATGGGCGCCCGCAACACCAACTTCCACGCCAACGTCCCGATCCGCATGGGCTACGAGGCCGAGGTTGCCAAGATCCAGGAGCTCTACCTGTCGGGCCACAAGGACGAGGCGGCAGCCGCGGTGCCCACCAAGCTGATCGAGCAGCTGACGCTGATCGGCTCCAAGGACAAGATTCGCCACGACCTCGAGGCGTGGCGTGAGTCGATCGTCACGACGATGCTTGTCGGCGGCGATGCGCAGACGTTGCGCACCGCCGCCGAGCTCGTTCTTGGTTAGCTCGCTCTACGCGTCGTGGTAGAGCGCGAACTCCCACGGATGCGGTCGCATCCGGATGGCGTCCACCTCGGCCTCGCGCTTATAGCCGATGTAGGCGGTGATCAGCCCCTCGGTGAAGACGTCGCCCTGACGTAGGAACTCGTTGTCGGCCTCGAGCGCATCGAGGCTGGCCTCGAGCGACGACGGGACCGTCGCGATCTTCGCGAGCGTCTCCTCGGGCAGCTCGTAGATGTCGGCGTCAAGCGGCTCACCCGGATCGAGCTGGCGCTTGATCCCATCGAGCCCCGCCAGCATCAGCGCGCTGAACGCGAGGTACGGATTGGCGGTCGGGTCCGGCGAGCGGAACTCGATGCGCTTGGTCTTCGGCGCCTCGTGGTACATCGGCACGCGCACGCACGCCGAGCGGTTACGCGCCGAGTAGACGAGGTTGACCGGCGCCTCATAGCCCGGGACCAGCCGTCGGTACGAGTTCGTGGTCGGCGCACAGAACGCCAGCAGCGCCGGGGCGTGGGCCAAGAGGCCGCCGATGTAGTGCTTGGCGAGATCTGACAGGTGTGCGTAGCCGTCAGGCCCGTACATCAGCGGCTCGTCGTCCTTCCACAGCGACTGATGGACGTGCATACCCGACCCGTTCTCCTCGAAGATCGGCTTGGGCATGAACGTCGCGATCTTGCCCACCGAGGCGGCGGTGTTCCGGACCACGTACTTGTAGATCATCATCTGGTCGGCCATCTGCAGCAGCGGCTGGAAGCGCATGTCGATCTCGCCCTGGCCACCGGAGGAGACCTCGTGGTGGTGGAACTCGCACTTGATCCCCAGCGACTCCATCGTCGCGACCATCTCACTGCGGAGGTTCGCCAGCGAGTCCGACGGCGGGGTCGGGAAATAACCCTCCTTCTGGCGCAGCTTGTACCCCTGGTTCGCGCCGGTGCCAGCCGGCCGGCCGGTGTTCCAGAAGCCTTCGGACGAGTCGATCTCATAGAACGCGCGATGCTCGACCTGCTCGTAGGCGATGTGGTCGAAGACGAAGAACTCGGCCTCGGGCCCGAAGTACGCGACGTCGGCGATGCCGCTCTGGATCAGATGGCTCTCGGCCTTCTGCGCGACGAAGCGGGGGTCGCGCGAGTACGGCTCGCCGAGCACGGGATCTGCGACTGAGCAGATCAGCGACAGCGTCCCCCGCGTGTAATAGGGATCGATGAACGCCGTGCCGGGATCCGGGATCAGCAGCATGTCGGACTCGTGGATCTCCTGAAAACCACGGATCGACGAGCCGTCGAATCCCAGCCCCGACTCGAAGTCGTCGATGTCCAGGGCACGCAGCGGCAACGTCATGTGCTGCCACGTCCCGGGCAAGTCGACGAACTTCAGGTCGACCATCTCCACGCCGCGCTCGGTCGCGAAGTCGAGTACCTCCGCGGCGCTACTTGCTCCCGCGGCGATGGCGGTCTGCTCGCTTTCCTTGATTGACACTTTCTCTCTCCAGTTACCGATTGGTTGATGCCTGCCGGCTTGGGTCAAGCGCCGAAGCCGACGACCGGGAGGCGGTCGAAGCCGCCTCCCGGTCGCCTTGTCGCCTGTCGACGGTCCTCAAGCCGTTCCGAGCGCCGACCAGGCTGGTCGGCACGCATGAGGACGGACGCTGCGGCTCATGCCGTCGTTGGCGCGGGCGTCTGCCCGGCTCCTGTGCCGAGACCCGGGACCCCGTTCGGGTAACCGAGCGACGGAACGTCGGACGGGTACACCTCGTGTCCGTGCTCCGCGACATCGCCGATCTCCATGGCCTCCTTGGACATCCGAAGTGGTACGAACAAGCCCACCAGCTTCAGAAGTATGAAGGTAACGGCACCCGACCACGCGATCACCCAGGCCGCCGCAAGCACCTGCCACTTGAG
>DASYFZ010000418.1:0-6557 GCA_036000295.1 Solirubrobacteraceae bacterium | reverse complement strand
GCGGTCCTGTGGAAGGTCGACCGTCCGCGATTTCGGTGGTTCGCGGTGCTCGTGGCGGCGCTCTCGTTCGCCGGACTGATCACCTACGCGCTGTACCCGGCCGCGCCTCCGTGGTTGGCCAGTCAGGCCGGCCTGATGGCGCCGATCACCCGGATCATCCCTGCCGTGTGGCCCTACCTCGGCCTGCACTCCGCCGGCTCGCTCGTCGAACACGGCTACCAGTACGCCAACAACGTCGCTGCCGTGCCGTCGCTGCACGCCGCGTTCTCGCTGCTGATCGCGATCACCTTGTGGCCGCGCAAGCACAAGTGGCTGCGCCCAATTGTTGCGCTGTATCCGCTGGCGATGGCGTTTTCGCTCGTGTACGCAGGCGAGCACTACTTCTCAGACATCCTGCTCGGCTGGCTCTACACGGTGGCGACCGTGTTCGCCGCACGGGCCGTGACCCGGTGGTGGGCGGCCCGCCGGGCCCAGCGCGTACCCGCCGTCCGCCCCAGAACCAGCCCGGCGCCCGCCTACGCCCAGACGCAGCGCTCCGCCGGACCGGCGCGGCCCTTGTAAATTCCCCAGCCCATGTTTTCGAAGGTTTTGATCGCTAACCGCGGCGAGATCGCCGTTCGCATCATTCGCGCCTGTGAGGAGCTCGGGATCGCGACCGTCGCGGTCTACTCCGAGATCGACCGCAACGCGCCCCATGTGCAGCGCGCCGACGAGGCATTTCTCCTCGGTCCCGGCCCGGCGAACGAGAGCTACCTGTCGATCGACAAGCTGATCGACGCGGTGCAGCGATCGGGCGCCGAGGCGGTGCATCCGGGCTACGGTTTCCTGGCGGAGAACGCCGCGTTCGCGGCGGCGCTCGAGGAGCACGGGATCACGTTCATTGGCCCGCCGGCGTCGGCGATCGACGCGATGGGTTCAAAGACCAAGGCTCGCGAGCTGATGAAGCAGGCAGGCGTCCCGATCGTGCCCGGCACGACCGATCCTGTCGAGACGCTCGAGGATGCGCGCAAGGTGATCGACGAGACGATCGGCTACCCGGTCGCGGTCAAGGCCGCCGGCGGCGGTGGCGGCAAGGGCTTCCGCGTCGCGCTCAGCGAGGACAAGCTCCAGGACGCGTTCGAGGGCGCCGCGCGCGAGGGCGAGAAGTTCTTCTCTGACTCCACCGTGTACCTGGAGCGCTACCTTCCCAACCCGCGCCACGTCGAGGTTCAGGTGATGGCCGACAAGCACGGCAACGTGATCCACCTCGGCGAGCGCGACTGCTCGATCCAGCGCCGCCACCAGAAGCTGATTGAGGAAGCGCCGGCGCCGGCGGTCGACGAGGAGCTGCGCGCCCAGATCGGAAAGATCGCGACCGAGGCGGCCGCCGCCGTCAACTACACCGGCGCGGGCACGGTCGAGGGACTGCTGGTCACCCACGAGGGTGGCGAGAAGGACGAGTACTTCTTCCTGGAGATGAACACCCGGGTGCAGGTCGAGCACTGCGTGACCGAGATGGTCACCGGGATCGACATCGTCAAGGAGGGCATCCGCGTGGCGGCGGGCGAGAAGCTGTCGATCACCCAGGACGACGTGGTCCTGCGCGGCCACGCGATCGAATGCCGGATCAACGCCGAGGACGCCAGCAAGAACTTCGCCCCCGCGCCGGGCACGATCGGCGCCTACTGGGAGCCTGCGGGCCCCGGAGTCCGCGTGGACTCGGGCGTCGAGGCCGGGTCTGAGATCTCGCCGATGTACGACCCGATGGTCGCCAAGCTGATCGTCTGGGATGTTGACCGCGAGCAGGCCACCCAGCGGATGCTGAGGGCGCTGCGCGAGTACCGGATCGAGGGCCTTAAGACGCTGCTGTCGTTCCACACGGCGATCCTCCAGACCCGCCAGTGGGCCGACGCCGAGACCTGCCACGACCTGATCGAGGACCGCAAGTGGCTCAAGGAGCTCGCCTTCCCCGCGCCGGAGAAGAAGGGCGACGAGGACGAGCACGAGGCCGAGACCGTCGAACACGGCTACACCGTCGAGGTGTCGGGCAAGCGGTTTGAGGTCAAGGTGATCGGTCCGCCGTTCGCGGGCGCCGCGGTGAACGGAGGCGGCCCGGCTGCCGCGTCAGGAGCGGCCGCGGCCCGCAGGGCCCCGCGCCGCGAGCGCGCCGCCGGTGGTGGCGGTGGTGGCGGCGACACACTGACTTCGCCGCTTCAGGGCACCGTGCTCAAGGTGGCAGTCGAGCAGGGCGCCTCCGTCGAGGAGGGGGCCTTGGTGGCCGTGATCGAGGCGATGAAGATGGAGAACGAGATCACCGCGCACAAGGCCGGCACGGTCTCGGAGCTGCCGATCGCGGTCGGATCGTCGGTTGCCAGCGGCGACACGCTCGCCGTGATCAGCTCGGCGTCCGAGTAGCGTTCTCGGCGTGGATCTTGCGCTGGGCGCCGGTGCGGCGGCCAGCGGGCAACGGCGCGTTCTCGCCGTCTGCGAGTAGCGCCTGGAGGTACGCGACGTCCTCGCGGAGGATCTCGAGCGCCTGGTCGCGCTCGATCGGGCCGCCGTGGCCGGGAACGACGGTTTCCGCGCGCGCAACGAGTGCCTGCAGACGCTCCAGCGTGGCGAGATACGCCGTGACCGATCCTCCCTCGGAGATCCACGGGATCTCGACGGGCGATAGGTAGTCGCCGCATACGAGCACGCCCATCCACGGCATCAGGTACGCGACGCCGTCCACGGTATGGCCCTCGGCGGGATGCACCTCGAGCTCGTGCTCCGGCCCCAGCCCGAGCTTGCCGGGGACGGGAAGCGCCTGGTAGGCGGCGAGCGACAGCGGGCGGCGTCCCGCGACGTACGACTCCTCATCGAACTCGCGAAGCTCGCGCTGCGCCGCGCCCGGCTCTGCGGTCAGTCGTTGCGCGGTCGATTCGCCGCAACCGAGCGACGCGGTCGGGAATGCCTCGCGGCCCAGCAGGTGGTCCCAGTCGCCGTGCGTGGCCAGCAGCCCGGATACCGGGAAGCCGGCCTGCTCGAGCACGTCGGGCAGCGCCTCGAGCTCTTCGGGGTAGATAACGGAGTCGATCAGGAAGCCCTCGTCGCCGGCCCGGATCGCCGTACACGTCGTCTGCCAGTAGCTCGACACGAACACGAGCGCGTCTGAGCCGAGAGCGAGCGCTCTCACGACCGCCTGGACCTAGTTGACCCCGAGGAGCTTCGCGGCCTCGCGCAGCGTCGAGACCTCGGCATCGGGCTTCTTCTGGCCCGCCTCGAGCTCGACCTTGTCGCGGTTGACCCAGATCACCGGGATCTTCTTCTTCAGGCAGGGCTCGACGTCGTAGTAGTAGCTCGACGCGACGTGGACCCAGCCCTTCTTGCCGCCGATCCGGCGCTCGCACTCGGTGAAGTGCGCGGGGTCGGGCTTGTAGGAGCGAACCTGCTGAGCGGTCACGACGAGGTCGAAGTCGAGCGGCATATGCCGTCGGGTCTGGCCCAGCAGCTTGTCGTCGATGTTGGAGATAAGCCCGATCTTGTACTTCTTGGCGATCTTCGCCAGCACCGGGTTTGTCTCCTTGAACGGCTGCCAGCGCTGCACCGAGTCGGGCAGGAAGCCCGAGCGGGACGGCTCCAGCGGCCATCCGAGCTGCTTTGCGATCTGCACCGCGGTTCGGCGCAGCACCTCGGCGTAGAGCTCGTAGGAGCCGGCCTGGATCTGTTTCTGGATCTCGTGGAACAGCGGTACGAGCTCGTCGCGCTCGATCGTGAACCCGTCCCGCTCGGCCTCCTTCTCGAACGCGTCGTAGGCGCCGGTGTCCGAATCGATCAGGTTTCCGTACACGTCGAAGGTGACGAACGAGATTTGCTTGGGTATTGCCATCGCGCGGCTGATGATGCCATGGAGCGAACTTTGCGCGCTGCGTGGTGCTTCCGCGCCGGCGCGGAGTGGGCCGCACCTGATGCGACCGGTCGCTAGAGTCCCCGGCCGCGATGGATCTCCTCGAGTACCAGGGAAAGCAGCTGTTCGCGCGCCACGGCGTGCCCGTTCCCGAGGGAAGGCCTGCCAGCACGGTTGAGGAAGCCATCAATGCTGCCGACGAGATCGGCTACCCGTGCGTGATCAAGGCCCAGGTCCAGATCGGCGGTCGTGGCAAGGCCGGAGGGATCAAGGTCGCCAAGGACCGCCCCGAAGCCGAAGAGCACGCCAAGGCGATCCTCGGGATGGACATCCGGGGACTCACCGTCCACGAGCTGTGGGTCGAGGCCGCTTCGGAGATTGCCTCCGAGTACTACGCCTCGGTCGTGTTCGACCGCTCCGCCAAGGCGCCGCTCGTGCTGCTGTCCACCAAGGGCGGCATGGATATCGAACAGGTCGCCGACGAGGATCCGACCGCGATCGCGCGCCTGCACGTGGATCCGCTGCTCGGCTTTCAGGACTTCCACGGCCGCCGCCTGGCGTTCGAGGCGGGGGTCGACGAGGACGTCGTCCGTCCCGTTGGCGCGATGCTGGCCAAGCTCTATGAGGTGTTCGTCTCGGAGGACGCCACACTCGTCGAGGTCAACCCGCTGATCATCACGCCGGCCCGCGAGGTGCGGGCGCTGGACGCAAAAGTCACGCTCGACGACAACGCTCTGTATCGCCATGCCGATAACGCCGGGCTGCGCGACCTCTCCAGCGAGGACCCCCAGGAGCGGATGGCGCGCGAGCGCGACCTGATCTACGTCAAGCTCGACGGCGACATCGGCATCCTCGGCAACGGGGCCGGCCTGGTGATGTCGACGCTCGACGTCGTCGCCGAGGCCGGCGGCTCGCCGGCGAACTTCCTCGACGCCGGCGGAGGGTCGAAGGCCGAGGCGATCACGAGCGCGGTTGAAGTGATCCTGTCCAACCCCAACGTCAAGGCCGTGCTGTTCAACATCTTCGGCGGGATCACCCGCTGCGACGAGGTGGCCCGGGGATTGATCGAGGCGTTCGACCAGATCAGCCCGCAGGTTCCCTTCGTAGTGCGCCTGGACGGCACCAACGACAAGGAGGGCCGCGCGCTGCTCGCGGAGGCCAACCTGCCCAACGTCCACACAGAATCGACGATGGACGACGCCGCGCGGCGCGTCGTCGAGCTGGCAAACGCGGCGTAGCCATGGCGATCCTGGTCGACTCCAACACCAAGCTGTGCGTGTCCGGGATCACCGGACGCGAGGGCACGTTCCACTCGCTGCGCAACCGCGACTACGGCACACAGGTCGTGGCCGGCGTGACTCCCGCCAAGGGCGGCCAGGACGTCGACGGGGTGCCCGTGTTCAACACCTTCCACAGCGCCGTCGCCGAGACCGGCGCCAACACGGCGATGATCTTCGTACCGCCGCGGTTCGCGGCCGACTCGATCCTCGAGGCCGAGGACGCCGGGATCGAGCTGATCATCGCGATCACCGAGGGCATCCCCGCCCACGACGAGCTTCGCGTTTTCAAGGTCCTCAAGAACAACGGACGCGCGCGGCTGGTCGGCCCCAACTGCCCCGGCATCCTGTCGCCGGGTAAGGCCAATGTGGGCATCATCCCGGCTGCGTTCTTCAGCGCGGGCAACGTCGGCGTGGTCTCGCGCTCGGGCACGCTGACCTACCAGATCGGCAACGTCCTGGCCCAGCGCGGCTTCGGCAACTCGACGATCGTCGGCATCGGCGGCGATCCGGTTCCGGGCTCTGACTTCATCGACATCATCGGCCTGTTCCAGGACGACCCCGAGACCGAGTTGATCGTGATGTGCGGCGAGATCGGCGGCGACGCCGAGGAACAGGCTGCCGAGTTCATCGAATCGAACGTCACCAAGCCGGTCGTCGCCTACATCGCCGGTTTCACGGCGCCCCCGGGCAAGACGATGGGCCACGCGGGAGCAATCGTCTCCGGCTCGCACGGAACCGCCAAGGCCAAGGCCGAGGCGCTCGAGAGCAAGGGCGTGCGTGTCGGCCGGACGCCGACGCAGGTCGCCGAGCTCGCTGTCTCGCTGCTCGGCGCCGGGTCCTAGCGGGCCGGCCGGCCGTTCGCGGCCGCGTCGCGTACCCTTGGGGACATGGCCGATCAGATCTCGTTTGCCCGCGGGGCGCCGTCCCTCGACATCGTCGACGTCGAGGGCCTGAAGGCCGCCGCCGCCGAGGCGTTCGCGACCGACCCGGCCGGCACCACTGCCTACGGCACCGCGATCGGCTACCCGCCGCTTCGCAAATGGATCGCCGAGCACCACCGGGTCGCCCCCGAGAACGTGATCGTCACCAACGGCTCGATGCAGGCCGACGCGTTCCTGTTCGACGCGCTCGTCGAGCCGGGCGACTCGGTGATCGTCGAGCGCCCCACCTACGATCGCACGCTGCTGTCGCTGCGCAATCGCGGCGCCGACGTGCGGATGGTCGAGCTCGAGACCGACGGGATCGACGTGGCCGCTGTCGAGCGCGTACTGGCGGCCGGAGCCAACCCCAAGCTCGCCCACATCATCCCCAACTTCCAGAACCCCGCCGGCTACACGCTGTCGGCGCCCAAGCGCGAGCGGCTGCTCGAGCTCGCGCGCAAGTACGAGTTCACCGTGTTCGAGGACGAC
>DASYFZ010000399.1:0-2842 GCA_036000295.1 Solirubrobacteraceae bacterium | reverse complement strand
CGTGTCGGTCTCGTGCACGACGACGGTCATGACTGGGCTCCTTGGGACTTGTCGGCGGTCGGGTGCGCGAGCGCGGGGTCGATCGACTTGGCGATCTGCATCGCGATGCCGGTGCCGCCGCCGGACATGATGCTCGAGGTCAGCGTCTGATTCAGCATGCTGGCGTAGCCGCCTGAGGCGGAGTCGCCGCCCATCAGGCCGCTTGCGCCGCTGCTGCCTGAGGAGCTGCCGTCGCTGGAGCCGTCGCTGCTGGGATCGCTGACAGTCGACGCGAGCTCCTGGGTGAGCTGATCGAGGAGCAACTGCTCGAAGCTGGTGCCGACCTGGTAGGCGTGCTTGGCGGCGGCGTCGCCGTTGCGGATGGCGGCCGGCTCGTTTGCCTGGCTGATCGGGCTCGACAGGCCGCTCGAGATGGGGCTCGTGAAGCTCATGCTCAGGGCTTGATCTGGTTGGCGATCTGCAGCAGCTGGTCCTGGTACTGGACCGCGTTGGAGCTCATCTGGTAGCTGCGCTCCGCGGTCATCATCTGTGACATCGCGCGGCCCATGTCGACGTTGGAGGCCTCCAGGGCGTTCTGCTGGAGCGTCGACCCGGTGGCCGTGCGAATCGCGCCGCTGGCTGCCGTGGCGCTGAAGATGCTGTCGCCGTCGGCGACCAGGCCGTTGGGCGCCGGCACGTCGACGAGCTTGATCTGGCCGAGCGTCTTGCCGTTGACGACGACGTCGCCGTTGCCCTGGATCGTGACGTTGGAGGGGTCGGTTCCGGGCGGGATCGTGATCGGTGGCTGCACGGCCATCCCCTGGCCGTTGGTCAGCTGGCCCTTGGCGTCGGTCTGAAGCGCGCCGTTGCGGGTCAATCCGATCGTGCCGTCGGGCCTGCGGACCTCGAGGTAGCCGGGGCCCTGGATCGCAACGTCAAGCGAACGGCCGGTCTGCTGGATCGACCCCTGAGCGTCGCTGCGGCCGATGATCGCGGAAGCCGACCCGGCGCCGGTCGCGACGTTGGTGCCGGTGGAATTGCCGCCCTGGGTGTAGAGCAGGTCCTGGAAGCCGATGATCTCGCCCTGGTAACCCGTCGTGTCGACGTTGGCGAGGTCGTTGGCGACCGCGTCGAGCTGATTCTGCTGCGCCTCCATGCCGGAGGCCGCCGCGTACAGACCCTGAAGCATCAGCCACCCCCGATCGAGCCGACCTGCTGTGCGCCCTGCCGCATCGTCTCTGAGATCGCGTTGATCGCGTTCTGGCCCGTCTCGTAGGAGCGCAGCGAGCTGATCATGTCGGTCATCGTGCGGACCGCGTCGACGCCCGACTGCTCGAGCTCGCCCGAGTGCACGACGCCGGTGTCGCGGCCGGTGGCGCTGCCGGTGTAAAGGTTCTCGCCCTGCTTGGCGGCGTTGGGGACGTTGAACACGCCCAGCGCGGAGGCGGTGACGGTGCCGTTGGGGCTGACGGCGATCGGCGCTCCGTTCTGAGAGAGCACCTCGTTGCCCTGGGAGTCGACGAGCCGGCCCTGCGCGTTTGACATGAACTGGCCGTCGCGCGTGTAGCGGACCCCGTTGGGCGTGCTGACGGCGAAGAAGCCCGTGCCCTGGATCCCGAAGTCAAGCGGCTGCCCGGTCTGCTGCAGCGTCGCCGGGGTCATGTCGGTGACGATCTTGGCGATCTTGACGCCCGTCTGGAGCGTGCCGATCTGCTGGCCGGTGGCCGTGTTTGACAGCAGCAGCGAGCCAAAGCTCTGCTGCTCTGAGTGGTCGACCTTGTAACCCGGGGTCGACGAGTTCGACAGGTCGTTAGACAGCTGGGTCTGACGCACCTGCTCGGCAAGCATTCCGGAAGCTGCGATGTAGAGACCGGGGTCCATCGATCCCGTTGATCGCCCGTCAGGGATGATCCTTGAGCGATGGATCCGATCGCCGTGGACATTCGTCTCATTCGCGCCGTTCTCGGCGGCGAGATGAAGGTCCTGCCCGGGCGGGCGATGATGGCCCGGGTGGTTGTGGCCGACGGGTTCGGGCGCGGGAAGCTCGCGATCGCCGGCGCTGTGATCGACGCGGAGATCCCCAAGCACGTGCGCGCCGGGCAGGAGCTGCGCCTGACCGTGCGCGACGTGAGCGCCCATCAGGTGGTGCTGGGGATGTCTGACCAGGCGCCGGCTCTGGCGGCGACCGGTGCCGAGCTGCCAGGGGGTGGCGTGCTTCGGGTCACCGAGGAGGAGGCCGACGGGTCTGCGTCGGGTTCGGGCGGTTCACCCGGGTCGCAAACCCTCTCGCTCCGATACGACGCGCCGGCGCTCGGGGCCGTCGACCTGCGCTTCGACCTCGATCCCGGTTCGCTGCAGGTGAGCGTCTTCGTTGCCCCCGGGACACCCCTGTGTCTCGCGCAGGCGCGCGCGGATGCGTTGCGTGACGCGCTCACCGCCGGCGTGGGCCGGCCCGCCACGGTGACGGTGACTCCTCGTCACGAGCCCCTGGACGTGTATGCCTGACGACCCTCGTAAGCGCCGCGCGACCGCGCTGAACTACGAGCACGGCGACCGCGCGCCGAAGGTGACCGCGACGGGCACCGGACTCGTGGCCGATCGGATCATCGCCGCCGCGCGCGAGGCCGGGGTGCCGGTGCGCTCCGATCCGGCCCTGGCCCAGGCGCTGGGGTCGTTGGAGCTCGGGGACAACGTGCCCGAGGAGCTCTGGACCGCGGTAGCGGAGACGCTCGCGTGGGCCTACAAGCTCGATCGCGAGGCCGCAGGCTGAGACTGATGAGCATGTGGGCGTATTGCCCAGATACTCATCACGCTCCGCGCATCTCGCCCGATCGCCATCTGACGCTCAACCTTCCGACGCCCC
>DASYFZ010000218.1:0-14652 GCA_036000295.1 Solirubrobacteraceae bacterium | reverse complement strand
GTCAACGTCGAGGAGGGCCAGACGTTCGGCATGGACCTCGAGTTCACCGAGGGCATGCAGTTCGACAAGGGCTACATCTCGCCCTACATGGTCACCGACCAGGACCGCATGGAGGCGACGCTCGAGGACCCCTACATCCTCATCGCCAACCAGAAGATCGGCTCCGTCCGTGACCTGCTGCCCGTGCTCGAGCAGACGATCCAGTCGGGCAAGCCGCTCCTGATCATCTCCGAGGACGTCGAGGGCGAGTCGCTTGCGACGCTCGTGGTCAACAAGCTCCGCGGCACCTTCACCGGCGTCGCGGTCAAGGCTCCCGGCTTCGGCGACCGCCGCAAGCGCATGCTCGAGGACATCGCGATCCTCACGGGCGGCGAGGTGATCACCGAGGAGATGGGTCTCAAGCTCGAGAACACGCAGCTCTCGCAGCTCGGCCGCGCTCGCCGCGTGGTCGTCGCCAAGGACACGACCACGATCGTGGACGGCAACGGCGACACCGACGCCATCAAGGGCCGCATCAACCAGATCAAGACCGAGATCGAGAACACCGACTCGGACTTCGACCGCGAGAAGCTCCAGGAGCGCCTGGCCAAGCTCTCCGGTGGTGTTGCGGTGGTCAAGGTCGGCGCTGCCACCGAGACCGAGATGAAGGAGAAGAAGCACCGCGTCGAGGACGCGCTGCAGGCCACCCGTGCCGCCCTCGAGGAGGGCATCGTGCCGGGCGGCGGCGTCGCGCTTCTCGCGGCGCAGAAGGCGCTGAACCTCGAGAAGTACGAGGATGCCGACGAGCAGACCGGTGCGAAGATCGTGCGTCGCGCGCTCGAGGAGCCGCTGCGTCAGATCGCCGACAACGCCGGGCTCGAGGGCTCGGTCGTCGTCAACGACGTCCGCAAGGCCAAGAAGGGCCAGGGCCTCAACGCGGCCACCGGCGAGATCGTCGATCTCGTCAGCGCGGGCATCATCGACCCGGCGATGGTGACGCGTTCGGCGTTGCAGAACGCCGCATCGATCGCGAAGAACATCCTCACCACCGAGGCGATCGTCGCCGAGGTCCCCGAGAAGGACGGCGGTGGCGGTGGCGGTGGCATGCCCGACATGTCGGGGATGATGTAAACCGCGCTAATCGCGTAGCAGCACTTGATGAGGGCCCGGCGACACCGCCGGGCCCTTTCTTTTTGGGGCGCTGCGATGATGCGCCGATGGTGAGCAACGGAGCGGTCAGCGAGCGTATTGCCGGTGCGCCGATCTCGTGGGGCGCGTGCGAGGTGCCCGGCTGGGGCGTGATGCCCGATCCCGAGCGGGTCCTGGCCGAGATGGCCTCGCTCGGACTGCGCGGGACCGAGCTCGGGCCGCCAGGGTTCTTCCCGACTGACCCCGCGGCTCTGCGCGAGACGCTGGGACGCCACGACCTGCAGCTCGTCGGCGCGTTCGTACCGCTCGTGCTCCACCACAGCTCGCTCGGCGACGCGGCCCGGCTGGCGCAGGAGACGTCAGCGTTGCTTGCCGGCGCCGGCGCGCGGATGTTCGTGCTGTCGATCGTCGAGGATGAAGGCTGGGCGCAGCCGACTGAGCTCGACGATGACGGCTGGCGCAACCTCGCCGCCAATGTCGAGGCGATCGAGGCGATTGCGGCCGGAGACGGCCTCACGGTCGCGCTGCATCCCCACGTGGGAACCCTGGTCGAGACAGACGAGCAGGTGCGCCTCGCGCTCGAGCGCCTCGATGTCGGCTGGTGTCTGGACACCGGCCACTTGCTGATCGGCGGGGCGGACCCGGTCGCATTTGTCCGCGACCACGGCGACCGCATTGTGCACGCGCACCTGAAGGACGTCGACACGACGATCGGGGCGAGAGTGCGATCGGGCGAACTGTCGTTCCAGGCGGCGACCAAGCAGGGACTGTTCGTGCCGCTGGGACGGGGCGATGCGGGAGTCGCCGCGGCGATGGACGAGCTTGCTCGTCACGAATACGACGGCTGGCTCGTGCTCGAGCAGGACACCGCGATCAGTGAGGACGACCCGGAGGCGGAACGCGCACCGCTGGCCGATGTCGCGGAGAGCGTCGCCTTTCTGGACGGTCGAGGCTGACCGATGCGCTCGACGGACCTCGAGCTGCTGACGGTCGGCCGGATCAGCATTGACCTCTACTGCGATCAGCTCGGTGCCGACTGGCACGCCGCGCGCACGTTCCAGAAGGCGGTCGGTGGCAGCCCCACCAACGTCGCGATCGCCGCCGCCCGTCTCGGGAGGCGCGCCGCCGTCGCCACGAAGGTCGGAGACGACCCGCTCGGCGAGGTCGCGCTGGCGGAGCTGCGCGAGTTCGGCGTGGACCTGCGTTACGCCGCCGTGGAGCCGGGAGCGGTGACGCCGGTCGCGTTCGCGCTGCTGGACCCGCCGGAGGACCCGAAGCTCTGGTTTCGGCGCGATCCGCCGGTGCCCGACTTTCAGATCCGCGCCGACCATGTCGACGCAGACACGCTCAGGGCCGTGCCGGTGCTGTGGATCTCGGCCGGGGCGCTGGCACAGGAGCCGAGCCGCTCCACGGTGCATGCGATGCTCGAGGCGCGGGGCCGACGGGAGCACACGATCCTCGACCTCGACTACCGACCGAGCTTCTGGGGCTCGCGCGAGCAGGCCGCAGAACGGATCGGGGCGGCCGTCGCTCACGCCACCGTCGCCGTCGGCAACCGCGAGGAATGCGAGATCGCGGTCGGCTCCGGCGAACCGCGCGCGGCCGCCGCGAGCCTGCTCGAGCGCGGCGTGCAGCTGGCAATCGTCAAGCTCGGCGGCGACGGCGCGCTGTTGGCGACGCCCCGCGGGCAGCATCTGATCCCACCGCCGGCGATCGACGTGCTGTGCGGGCTGGGAGCGGGCGACGCGTTCGGAGGCGCGCTCTGTCACGGCCTGCTGTCCGGCTGGCCGTTCGAGCGTTCCGTCGCGTTCGCCAGCGCCGCCGGCGGGATTGTCGCCTCGCGGCTTCTGTGCTCGCAAGCGATGCCGTTCGAGCACGAGGTGCTCGAACTGCTCGCCCGGGATGTGCAAAATGCAGGCGAGGTGCGCGTATGGAACGGCTGACCGTCGCACAGGCCCTCGTACGGTTCCTGTCCGTGCAGCAGGTGGAGCGCGACGGCACGCGTTCGCGGTTCTTTGCGGGCTGCTTTGGGATCTTCGGACACGGGAACGTGGCCGGGATCGGCCAGGCCTTGCACCAGTACCGCAAGCTGTTTGCGTTCCATCCCGCGCGCAACGAACAGGGGATGGTGCACATCGCCGCGGGCTATGCGCGCCAGCGCAACCGGCTCGGGACGTTCGCCTGCACCACGTCCGTCGGTCCGGGCGCGACGAACCTGGTCACCGGCGCGGCGCTGGCGACGGTCAACCGCCTGCCGGTGCTGCTGCTTCCGGGCGACACGTTCGCCACGCGTACACCGCATCCAGTGCTCCAACAGCTGGAGGTGCCGCACGACGCGACGGTCTCGGTCAACGACTGCCTGCGCCCGGTGTCGCGTTTCTATGAGCGCATCGAGCGGCCCGAGCAGCTGATCAGTGCGGCGCTCGAGGCGATGCGCGTCCTGACCGACCCGGCCGAGACCGGTGCGGTTACGCTCGCGATGCCAGAGGACGTCCAGACCGAGGCGTTGGACGTCCCGGCCGAGTTCCTGGAGCCGCGCACCTGGGCGATCTACCGCCAGCCGCCCGCGCTCGAGCCGATGGTGCGCGCGGAGGAGCTGATCAGGTCGGCGCAGCGCCCATTGATCGTCGCGGGCGGGGGCTTGATCTACAGCGAGGCGACCGCTGCGTTGCGCGAGTTCGTCGACGCCACCGGCATCCCGGTGTGCGAGACCCAGGCGGGCCGCGGAGCGCTCGTCTCAGACCACCAGCTCAGCCTCGGCGCGGTCGGGGTGACGGGCACCGCGGCGGCCAATCGCATCGCTCGCGAGGCCGATCTCGTGATCGGGATCGGAACCCGCTGGAGCGATTTCACGACCGCATCGAAGTCGGCCTTCCAGGACCCGGGGGTGCGTTTCGTGAACATCAACGTCGCGAGCTTCGACGCCGCCAAGCACAGCGCCCTGCCGCTCGTGGCCGACGCACGCGCGGCGCTGATCGCACTGGCCGAGCTCCTGCACGGCTGGCGAGTGGCACCGGAGTGGGAGATGCGCGCAACAGAGGAAGCCGAGTGGTGGACCGGCGAGGTGCGGCGGCTCGTGTCGCTGCCGCCGGAGCCCGGGTCGCCGCCCTCGCAGGCGTCGATCATCGGCGCGGTCAACGACGCGGCCGGCGAGCGCGGAGTCGTGGTCTGCGCGGCCGGGTCGGCCCCCGGCGATCTGCACAAGCTCTGGCGCGCCCAGGATCCCGACGGCAAGGGCTACCACGTCGAGTACGGCTACTCGTGCATGGGCTATGAGATCCCAGGCGGCATCGGCGTCAAGCTGGCGGCGCCCGATCGGCAGGTGTTCGTGCTGATCGGCGACGGCTCGTACCTGATGCTTCCCGGAGAGCTCGTCACGGCGGTCGCGCAGCGAATCCCGATGGTGATCGTGCTGGTCGACAACCACGGCTACGCCTCGATCGGGGCGCTGTCGCGTTCGATCGGCTCAGGCGAGTTCGGGACGCAGTTGCTCGACGGCAGCGGCAACGAGCTGCCGCTCGATCTCGCCGCCAACGCGCAGAGCCTAGGTGCCAAGGTGATTCGCGCCCCGACAATCGACGACCTGCGCGCCGCGCTGACCGTCGGCCGCGACGCCGACGGTCCCGTCGTGATCTACGTCGAGGCAGACCGCCACGCCGACGGGCTCGACTCCGAGAGCTGGTGGGACGTGCCGGTCGCGGAGGTATCCGACGAGCCCGACGTGCGAGCTGCGCGTGATCGCTACGAGCGGGCGCGGCGCTCGCAGCGAAGCTACCTTGGGCTAGCCGATGGCTGAGCTGCTCGTGCACAGCGCCGCCGCGCGCGCGGACGGCACGATCCTCGAGGTCACCCCGGAGTCCGCGGGCTGGAGCTACGTCGGGTTCGAAGTGATCGCTTTGCGCGAAGGTGCGATCGCCCGGCGGGACACCGGCGACCGTGAGCTGTGCGCCGTCGTCATCTCCGGTACCGTGACGGTCAGCTCCGAGCACGGCGACTGGCGCGACCTCGGAGGTCGCGCAGACCCCTGGTCTGGGCTCCCGGACGCCGCCTACCTGCCGGCGGCCACGAGCGTGACGCTCGAGGGCAAAGGCGAAGTCGCGCTGTGCTGGGCTCCGGCGCCGGGCGGAGGGGCGACAGCGCGACCACTGCCCGGGGCCGGGATCGAAGCAGAGGTCCGCGGGTACGGGGCGCTCGAGCGCACGGTCCGCCCGATCCTGATGGCCGACCAGGAGGCCGACTCGCTGTTGGTCTGCGAGGTGATCACGCCGGCCGGCCACTGGTCCAGCTATCCGCCGCACAAGCACGACCGCGACGCTCCCCCGGACGAAACTCTGCTCGAGGAGACCTACTACCACCGGATCTCGCCCTCGCGGGGGTTCGGCCTGCAGCGGGTGTACAGCAACGACCGCACGCTCGACGAGTCGCTGGCATTCGGCGATCGCGACTGCGTGCTGGTGCCGCGCGGCTACCACACCGTCTCGACCCCGCCCGGCTACGACCTGTATTACCTGAACGTGATGGCCGGCCCCACCCGCCTGTGGGCCGTCGCCAATGACCCCGACCACGAATGGACGCTTGATGGCAGTCACAGCAACCCGCACGCTTGACAACTACATCGCCGGCCAGTGGACGCCGGTGACCGACGCATCCGACGTGCTCGACGTCACCAACCCCGCCACCGGCGAGACGCTGGCGCGCGTGCCGCTGTCGGGCTGGGCCGACCTCGACGCGGCGGTCACGGCCGCGCGCGCGGCGCTGCGTCCCTGGCGCGAGGTGTCGACGATCGCACGGGCTCGCAAGCTGTTTGAGCTGCGCGAGCGGCTCGTTGCGCGCAGCGAGGACCTCGCTCGCTCGGTGACGACCGAGATGGGCAAGACGCTCGGCGACGCGCGCGCCGAGGTCGCCCGCATGATCGAGATGGTTGAGTGCGCGTGCGCGATCCCGACCACGATGCAGGGCCGCAACCTCGAGGACGTCTCGCGCAATATCGACGCCGAGACCATCCGCCAGCCGGTCGGGGTGTGCGCCGCGATCGTCCCGTTCAACTTCCCGGCGATGGTCCCGTTCTGGTTTCTGCCGTTCGCGATCGCCTGCGGCAACACGTTCGTGCTCAAGCCCTCCGAGCAGGTGCCGCTGACCCAGCAGATCGCGTTCGCCGAGCTCGACGCGCTGGATCTCCCGCCCGGAGTCGTGAACCTGGTCAACGGGGGGCGCGAGGTGGTCGACGGAATCCTCGATCACCCGGGCATCGACGCGGTCTCGTTCGTGGGATCCGCGCCGGTCGCCAAGCACGTCTACGAGCGTGCAGCGAAGGCCGGAAAGCGCGTGCAGGCGCTCGGCGGTGCCAAGAACCACATGGTCGTGATGCCCGACGCGGTGGTCGACAAGACCGTCGAGGGGATCATCGGATCGGCGTTCGGGGCGGCGGGGCAGAGGTGCATGGCGGGCTCGGTTGTGGTGGCGGTCGGAGACGCCCATGAGCAGCTGATGGGCCCGTTGACGGAAGCCACCCGCGCGCTTGAAGTCGGCGACGGCCTGGAGGAGTCATCCGACGTCGGCCCGGTGATCTCCTGCGCCGCGCGCGACCGGATCCGCGACTGGATCTCCCGCGGCGAGGCCGACGGTGCGAACGTGGTCGTCGACGGGCGGGAGGTCGCCACCGGGACGGCTGAGGGCGGGTCGTTTGTGGGTCCGACGATCCTCGACGGCGTCACCGCCGACATGGACATCGCCAAGGAGGAGGTGTTCGGGCCGGTGCTCTCGGTGATCCACGCGGCCAGCCTCGACGAGGCAATCGAAATCGTCAATTCCAGCCGCTTTGGCAACGGGACCTCGATCTTCACCGAATCCGGCGCCTCGGTCCGGCGCTACCGCCACGAGGTGGAGGCCGGGATGATCGGCGTCAACATCGGCGTCGCCGCGCCGGTCGCGTTCTTCCCGTTCTCGGGGTGGAAGGACTCCTTTCTCGGCGACCTGCACGCCCATGGCGGCGACGCCGTGGAGTTCTTCACGCGAAAGAAGACGGTCACCAGCCGCTGGTACTCGAGCGGCCAGGGCAGCGGCTCCTACTTCGTGGAGCGCTGAGCGTCCAGCTCAGCGCCGGGAGAAGATCCCGTTCGAGCGGTGCGGCGTGGAGACGAACAGCGCGTGCGGGCAGTTCTGCACTGAAGCGGGCGTGCGGTACGGGGTCATCGCCCAGCCGTTGTGGAGCTGGGTGAACAGCACGATCGGATACTTCTGGCGCAGCTCGTAGTGGGGCCGGTGGCCGACCTTGCCGACGTTCAGGTGCGAGTACCAGGCGAGGATGCTGACGTAGCCCACGGCCGTCACGGGGTGGCCGCAGGCAAGTAGGTGCTTATAGCCGCCATAGGCGTTGACGGCCCCCGCGAGCAGGTTGATCTCCTTGGTTCGCGCGCGCTCGTGAATGAGGTCACGGTGCTCCTCGCGCAGGCGGGCGATCGCGGGCGGGACCAGGGCCACGGCGAGGATCGCAACCAGCGCGATCCCGATCGGGCGCGCCCAGCGTGGCCGATAGCGCCCGACGAACGCCAGGCCGTCCTTGAGCAGCCATCCGACGGCGACGGCGGCGATCACGACGGTCACTCCCTCGGCCTCGTACATGTACCGCGGCACCGCCGGCCAGCCGTGCAGCGCGAACGCGATCTCGACGGCGACCCACAGGATCACGGCGGCGCCGAGGGCCAGCACCACGCGATCGCGACGGAACCACGCCATTACGAAGCCCAGCAGCGCGGCGAGCTGGAGCGGGAGGTAATGCAGCGTTGCGTAGCGGTTGGCCACGCCCGTGAACTTGTTGCCCGTAACCTCGCGAGGCGAGAGCAGCGCGAGCTGGGCCGAGACGAACGGGCGGTGGTTGGTGATCGTCGGAATCCCGAACCACATCGCCGGAATCACCAGGAAGCCTCCGTACACGAGCCAACGGCTCGAGGGGTGCTTCCACCACAGCCACAGCCCGTACAGACCGACGAACGGCCACACCTCGGGCCGGCCCAGCGAGCCGAGCACAAGCAGTACGAACGCGATCCGGAAGCGGCGCGACAGGTGAAAGTCGATCGCTCCGAGGCACAGCGCGGTGATCACCGTGTCCGACTGCGCGCTGAACATCGAGTGCATGTACTGCCAGATCCCGAACAGCGCGACACCGGCAAACAGCGCGGCCGCGATCGCCGGGAACCGCTTGTTGCCGTCGTCGGTCCCGGTCAGCCGGTAGGCGATCCGGCCAGCGAAGATCGACCCGCCGAGCGAGATCGCGACAGCCGTCGTCATCCACAGCCACAGCGCGAAATGTCCGAACACCGAGTACGGCACCGTGAACAGGTAGGGCAGCGGCTTCCACGACGGGGCGCCGCCGAGGTCGAGCGTGCCTGAGAGGGTCTCGCGTCCCCAGATCAGCCACCCGTAGGGGTCGTAGCCAGGCCGCGTGCCGAAGGCACGCACAATCACCGCGGAGAGCACGAGCACTCCGAGTGCGACTAGCCACCACGTGTACCGGCGTAGGAACCCTTGCTCGTCGCCGGTTGAGGCGCCGCGCGTCTTGGCCGCCGGCGATGGCGCCTGGGGGATCTCAGACGTCGTCGTCGACATGGTCAGCCTGGCACCGTAGCAGCCGCTACAGCCGTTGGCGGCGCCGGGGCGAACGTTGACAATCCGCTAACGAAACGGGATCAGGGCGATATCGCCGCTGCTGGTCTGGCCGCCGCCGGTGAGCGTGATGTGGACGCCCAGCTGGTTACCGCTGGCATGGGCGAGCATCGACTTGCCCGCGCTGGTCAGCTGGATGCTCACGTAGCCGAACTCGTGGGCGCCAATGAACTCAGACCCGGTGTGCGCGATCGTCGTCCGCCCAACGGTGACGGTCGCCTGAACCTGGCACGACGTGTCCGTGAAGCAGGTGGCGGGGACGCCGGCGAAGCCCGACGGGGACACGAACGCGGACGTGCCGGCGATCGTGAACGCCTTGGCGTTGGTGACGTCGCGGTGCGGGCCCGAGCCGCTGCTCGAGAACGGAACCAGCGTCAGCGGAGCCGAGACGCTCGGGCCGCCGGCATCACGGACGGTCGCGGTGACGTTCAGCCGGCGCCCGCGGGCGTGGGCGATCGAGCGTTGCGCCGACGGCGACAGCCTGAAGTACAGGTAGCCGCTCTGACCTGCGCCGATCGCCTCCTTGCCGGTGCTCGCCAGCACGGTGCGACCGGAGCTCAGCGTCGTGACGAACTGGCATGGTGTCGGTGCGAAGCATCCGACCGGCAGGCCGCCGAGGCCACCGCTTGACGGAACGAACGCCGTGCGCGTGTAGATCACGGCATGAGACGGCATGTGGACGGTCCTGGTCATCGACAGCACGCGGCCATGCGTGCCGAGCGCCTGGACCGCAAACCAGGAGTTGCCGTTGTGGGCCCACAGCGCGGTCTCGAATCCATGCGTGTTGGTGGTGACGATCGGCTTCATCGATTGGCCGGTGGGGCCGCCGAGCACCCGCCACGCGGCCACGTCGGTCGCTCCGTTCCAGCTCGCCCACAGGTTGACGGTGCCGTCGGTGCCGTTGGCGGCGGCGAGCGCCGGCGTCGTCGGCGGCTGCGCGTTCCACGGGAAGCGGTAGGCGCGGTAGCTCGAGGTTGGCGCCGTGAAGTGGGCGTCGAAATTCGCGTGACCATTTGAGTCGAACTCGGTGAAGTAGGGCTGCTGGCCCCAGCCGACGAACGTGTCGCCGTTGGCAAGGATCTGCTCGCCGCCCTCAAAGGCCGCGGCGATCTGCGGAGGATGGTCGTACTCCCGGACCAGCGACGCGGTCATGTGCGTGAGATCGAGGCGGATCCGGACCCCCCGCGAGAACTGGTGGACCCGTGGCGGGCCGCCGCCGTCGTCGAAGATCGTGATCGTCCCGTCGGGTTGGACGATCGCGTTGTGCTGGAAGGCCGTGCTGGTGCCCTTGCCCATCTTGAAGCTCGACTTCTTGCCCCCGAGCGTCCAGATGATCTGGCCCGTAAGTCGGTTGATCTTGTAGACGGCGGACGTGTTGCGGGCCGAGACGATCAGGTTGCCGTCGCTATCAAGTGACACCGAGTTGAGATGGAACGGATCGAGGACGCGGCCCGGGACGTTGGCGCCGAAGCTGGACGACGTCGACAGTGGGATGTGATCGAGCGCGTCCCAGCTGAACATGACCAGGCCCGTCGCGATGTCGATCTCCTGAACCTGCGCGTCCATGACCTCCCTCGCGTAGCCGGGCAGGTGGACGGGGGCCATGGCGATGATGTAGGCCTGCCCCTGGGGAGTGACCAGGAACTCGTGCAGGTCGGCGTCGAGGCCGTTGCCGGCGTGGACGGTGCCGATCTCGCGGTAGTTCTGGTCGAAGATCACGCCGACGCCGCGACCGCTGCCCGCGTTCGTGCTCCCCTGCCACCAGGTGAGCACGGGCTGACCGTGGAGGTTCTGGACGCGGAAGTCGGTGAACAGCGTGTTGCGAGTGATCGCGGTGGGCTGGAACCACACGAGTCTGCCCGAGGGGTCGAGGATCATCGGGCCGTTCTGGGTGGGGCCGAACTGCGGCGTCAAGAAGATGTCGCCGCTGGACGCGGGCGCCGTGTTGCGGGTGACGGTGATCGAAGCGGGCGTGAGGTCAGGACGCGAGTGGAAGTGCTGGAGTCCGTTCGAGCCCGCCGGAACCCGTGGCACCCCCGCCGGCGGAAGCTGCGGCGCCGGGTTCTCGACCCGGAAGCTGAACTGGCCGTTGAGGCCGCCGATCACGTTGAGCTGAGTCGTGACCGTGACCGTCTCGCCGCCGGTGAACGGCGTGCTCGGGATGAAGCTGCCTCCCTGTCCGTCCGAGTCGGGAAGCAGCGTGCCGGCGTGCGCGCCCGACCGCGAGCCCACCACCTGGATCGGCCCCAGCGCCGACACCGGCGCGCCCCGGAACGTGATCTGGGTCTTGGGGACGTTGTAGCGGGTGCCCGGGCTCGGGAACACGCTGACGGTGGCGGCTGCGACGGCCTGCGCGGAGAGCGTCAGGCAGCCAACGACGGCGGCCAGCATCGCCGCGATCCTCAGGACGGTATGTCGATTCGACGAGCTCAGCACCGAAGAACGTGTGTCGGAACACACGACGCCGCGAAGGGTTGCGCTGTTTACCGGACTACCCGGTCCGGCAAACCACAAGCGCGCCAGGCTAGCGAGCCAGCCGGTCAGCGGTCGAGGGTGCGTCGGTGGGGAGCCCGGCCAGCTCCCGGTACAGCGCGAGCGTCGAACCGGCCACCTCGGCCCAGCCGAAGTTGAGAACGTGCTCGCGGGCCTCGGCAACGAGCTGTGCCCTGGCGTCGTCGTCGGTCAGCACCTGCTCGAGGATCTCCTGAAGCGCCGCCGAGTCGCGTGACGGGAACCGCAGGCCGACAGTCCCGTCTCCCGGCACTACCTCGCGCAGGCCGCCGGTGTCGGCCACGACGCACAGGCAGCCGGATGCCATTGCCTCGAGCGCCACCAGCCCGAACGGCTCGTAGATCGAGGGGACGATGCACATGTCGGCTATCCGGTAGAGCGAGTGGAGCATGTCGTCACCGATCCAGCCGACGAACGAGCCGTGCTTGCTCAGTTTCAGGCGACGCGCCTGGCGCTTGAGCTCGGCCTCGGCGGTACCGGTTCCGGCGACCACGAAACGGACGTTCCCGAGATCGCGAATCACCGGGGCCAGCGCGTCGAGCGCGAGGTGGAAGCCCTTCTCGTAGACGAGCCTGCCGACCAGCAGCACGAGCAGCTCGTCGGGGCGCGCATAGCGGGCCCTGAGTGCTTCGAGGTCGGGCTCCTCGAGCGGCTCGAGGTCGCGCGGGTCGATGCCGTTGGGGATCACCGTGATCCGCGACGGCGGCACCAGGAAGACCCTGGCGACGTGGCTTCGCATGTAGCGCGAGCAGGTGATGATCCGGTCGGCGCTGCGGACCATCGACCGTTCGATCGCGTGGATGTAGGACTGCGGGTGGGTCTGCACCCAGCCCTGGTGGCGACCCCACTCGGTTGCGTGGACGGTCGTCAGCCACGGGCGGCCGATCTGTCGCGCCGCAAGCTCCGCCGTTCCGGCCACGAGCCAGTCGTGGGAGTGCACGAGCGCGAAATCATGCTGCTCGCACAGCTCGTCGGCGAGCTCGCTCATGTCGGCATTCATCGCCTCCACCCAGCGCACGAACGCACTCGGGTCCTTCGGGAACTCCGGCTCGCGCACGCGGTGTACGTACACGCCGTGGCGCTCCTCCTCGAGCGGCAGCCTGCGCCCGCCACGGGTGAGCACGTGGACCTCGGTGCCGGCGGCGACGAGGTGCTCGGCGAGCTTTCGGACATGCCTGGCGAGGCCGCCTTCGATGATCGGCGGGTATTCCCAGGAGATCAGCAGGACGCGCATACCGCGGCCCGAGACCCTATCGGTCGCGGCTTGGCGGCCGCGTCAGGTCGTCGGCGCCGCCGTGCCGCTCGTCACCGGTACGAAGTCCGGCGACCGGCGCTCCAGGAAGCTCTGGACTCCTTCGGCGAAGTCCGGGGCGGTGAACGACTCGAGCATCAGCCGGTTGGCGTCCGCCACCGTCTCCGGCAGGGTCCTGTCGTAGTCCGTGTACACCTGGTGCTTCATCGCGGCCATGCTTGCCGGCGAGCATTCGCGGGCCAGCTCGCGGGCGTACTCGAGCGCGTGCTCGACGACCCGGCCGTCGTCGAAGGCGCGGTTGACGAGCCCGAGCTCGGCGGCCTCGGCTCCGAGCACGATCCGGCTCGAGAGCAGCAGGTCGAGGGCGCGGGCCGGACCGACGAGCCGGGGCAGCATCCAGGAGATCCCGTGCTCGGCCACGAGGCCGCGGCGCGCGAACGCGGTCGTGATCTTGGCGTCGGCGGCCGCGAACCGCAGGTCGCACATCACCGCCAGCACCAACCCGATCCCGGCGACGGGCCCGTTGATCGCTGCGATCACCGGCTTGGGGATCGACAGCGGGAACGCGACCGGCCGGGTGTCCTGCGGACCGTCGCCGTTGCCGGCACCGGAGGCGGCTGAGCGGTCGACCTCGCCGCTCGAAAGGCCCTGCAGGTCCTGCATGTCCGCGCCGGCGCAGAAGCCGCGCCCGGCGCCGGTGACCACGATCGCCCGGACGTCCTCGCGCGCGGCGCAATCCTCGAGCAGGTCGAAGTACGCAGTCTGCAGCGCGGGCGTCCACGCGTTGAGCCGGTCGGGCCGGTTCAGCGTCAGCAGCGCGACGTCATCCTCGATCTCCCGCAACACGACCTCGCTCATCGATCCTCCTCGGTTGAGACCAACACAAAACGGACGCCCGCGATCTCGACTGGTTCGGACCGGGGTTGCTCGGTGGCGATCACGATCTCGGTGAGGCCGCGATCGGAATCGTCGCGCTCGAAGCGTATGCCGGGCGAGTCGCCGATGACGTGTCGCCATCGCTGCCCGACCTCGTCGGGGTCGGTGACGTTGACCGTCGCGCCTCGCAGCCGGGCGGGCGCTGCGCGCCGGTCCCAGTCCTCTCCTCCCCACGGCCATGAGGGCGCAGGCTTCGGCTGGCTGAGCGAGACGATCGCCGCGCGCATGTCGCGCGGGTGCAGATGGACCTCGGAGATGTCCTTGCGGTCGATCTCGAACACCTCGCGTACTTTCGCCTGGTCCACGCGCGCGCGAGCGGACGCAAGGTCGTCAACCTGGAACATCAGCATGTAGCCGCAGTCGCCGCCGCGGCGTTGCATCAGGCGACCGGCGGCGGTGTCCGGGTTGACCGGCGAGACGACCTCCAGGAACGTGTCTTCGAGCGCGAAGACGGCGTTTCTGAGGCCGAAGAAGCCGACGGCCGGGTCGTTGTAGGGCTCACCTAGGCCGAGCTCGTGTTGCAGGCGGTTTACCGTCTGGTCGAGGTTCTTGGCGGCCACCACGGCCTGGCGCAGGCGGGGAAGCTGGGTGGTGGTGGCGGGCACGTGCGGCGATCATGCCACCATTGGTCCGGTGAGCGACTCGCAAGGCTCGATCAAGCCCGTCGCGGCGGCGCCCGACCCGATCGACCCGGGTGTGCGGATCGGACACGCGCACCTGCGGACCGCCGACATCGACCGGATCCGCGCGTTCTACGTCGACGTGCTCGGGTTCGACGTGGTCAACGAGGCTCGCGACGTTCCGGGCTGGGGTACCACGGGCGACATCCTGTTTCTGTCGGCGGGCGGCTACCACCACCACCTGGGGTTCAACACCTGGAAGTCCAAGGGCGGCGGCCCTCAGCCCGACGGTGTGACCGGGCTGCACCACATCGCGCTCGCGTATCCGACCCGCGCGGGGCTCGCCGATGCCTACCGCCGACTGAAGGCCGTCGACTGGCCGATCCGCCAGACGGCCGACCATGGCACGCACGAGGCGATCTACATCACCGATCCGGACGGCAATGACGTCGAGCTGATGTGGGACCGGCCGGCTGAGCAGTGGCCGCTGGATGGCGAGGGGCACCTGGTCGGGCAGTTCGGCGACGAGCTCGACCTGGACGA
>DASYFZ010000141.1:0-1990 GCA_036000295.1 Solirubrobacteraceae bacterium | reverse complement strand
CAGTGGGCCGAGAAGTCCCAGGTGGTGTTGCCGTATACGCCGGGGCATGAGAACGCGGGCTGGGTGCACGAGATCGGATCGGGCGTCTCGAACGTGGAGGTGGGGGACACGGTGATCGTGCACCCGTTCATCTCCTGCGGCCTCTGCGGCCCATGTCGCAGAGGCGACGACATGCACTGCCTGAACGGATCGTTTCCGGGGATCAACCGCGACGGCGGCTTCGCCGACTTCCTGCAGACATCGGCGCGGTCGGTGGTCAAGCTCGACCCCGGGCTCGAGCCCAAGGACATCGCCGCGCTGGCCGACGCGGGGCTGACCGCGATCCACGCCGTCAAGAAGGCGATCCCGGTGCTCGCCGCCGGGACCAGGGTCGTGGTGATCGGCGCGGGCGGGCTCGGCCACATCGGAATCCAGTGCCTGAAGGCGTACGCGCCCGCCGAGATCATCGTGATCGACCCGTCCGAGCAGGCGCTCGCGCTCGCCAAGGAGGTGGGTGCCGATCACACCGTCAAGGTCGACGGCGGCCAGGTCAAGCAGGTGCAGGAGCTCACCGACGGATTCGGCGCCGAGGCGATCATCGACTTCGTGGGCGAGAAGGGCGCGATCGAGGACGGGATCGCAATGGTCCGCGACGGCGGTTTCTATTACGTGATCGGCTACGGCGAGAACATCAACATCCCGACGATCGACGTGATCTCGCGCGAGATCTCGTTCATCGGAAACCTCGTCGGGACCTACACCGACTTGGCCGAGCTGATGACGCTCACCGCCCAGGGCAAGGTCAAGCTGCACACGAGCACGTACCCGCTCGACGCGATCAACGACGCGATGGCCGACCTAGACGGCGGGCGCCTGCAGGGGCGCGGGATCCTCATTCCCGAGGCTGCGTAGACAGCGTCACGGCTGAGGGGTGCTCCGCGTCGCGGAGCACCTCGAGCTCGACGGCGACCAGCCGGGTCGCGACGTTCGGGTCGTCGCCGGTGCCCGGGTTACGGGCGTAGCGCGGGTGCGCTCCGGAAGAGACCTGCAGGCGGATGCGGCGGCCGGCGGCGAACCGGTGCGCGATCGGCCACAGCGCAAACGTCACGCGCCAGCTGCCGTCGGCCAGCTGCTCGAAGCGGCCCGGAGCGACGCGGTCGAGCGCATCGCAGACGTTCCATGAGGTGCCGGCCGCATCGACGTCGCACACACGCGCGAACACGTCGAAGTACGGCTCGCTCGCGCGGATGAACAGCTCGACGCTGACCGGCCCGATCGCCTCGAGTGCGTGGGGGAGCGGCTCGGTCGTGTAGGTCAGCACGTCGTCGCGCGCCTCGAGCGGCCGGTTGTCGACGACGGGCGCGCGCGAGAGCAGGACGGGGCCGCCGAGTGACGGCGTCGGGTCGGTCGGGTCGTAGCGGTAGCGGTCGCCGCCGGGCGCCGATCCGGGCTCGACCTCGCTGAGCCGGCCGTCGTCGGCCAGCCACAGCCGCTGCGGCGTCGTCCCGGGCGGGGGCCAGCTGTCGAGATTGCGCCAGCGGCCGTCGACGGCTTCGCCTGTGACGAACACCCGCACGTTGGACTCGCGCACGAGCCGGCCGTCGCCGAGCAGGTGCGCCCGCAACCATGCGATCCCATCACGCGTCCCGGTCGCCACCAGTCCCGGGTCGGTGTGCGTCCAGGGCCCGATGATCAGCTGCGGCTCGTGGCCGGCGTCACGTAGCGCGCCAAAGTCCTCGAGCATCCACGGTAGGAAGATGTCGTACCAGCCGCCGATCAGTTGTACCGGCGCCGTGACCTTGGCAACCCCGGCGGTGAAGTCTCGCGCAACCCAGTAGGCGTCGTCGCGGGCCGAGTGCTGCATCGCCTCGCGGAACCAGTCGACCTCGCCGCCGGTTGCGCGCTCGTCGAGCTCGGCCAGCGGCACGTCGGTCAGCAGCGCGGGCAGCCGCCGCAGCGCGCGAGCCATCGCCAGCGGCGCGAACCGCCGCTCCTGCTCGGCGACGAGCAC
>DASYFZ010000176.1:0-2957 GCA_036000295.1 Solirubrobacteraceae bacterium | reverse complement strand
CGGTCCCAGTGCTCCTTGGCGCTGGAGAGCAGGAACACGGTGTAATCCATCGAGATCGCGAAGATCATCGCGAAGAAGAACACCGGTCCCCACGCATCGAGGAATCCCTGTGGTTGCAAGCCCAGCAGCGAATGCAGCACGCCGTCCTGGAAGATCCACTTGGCGACGCCGAACGCGGCGGCGGTGGCGAGCAGGTTGGTGAGCACGCCCATGGCTGCGAGCAGCGGTGCCTGCAGCGCGATCAGCAACAACAGGAACCCGAGACCGAGGACGACGCCGATCACGACCGGGGTCTTGGCTGAGAGCGTGGTCTGGAGGTCGTGGTTCTCCGCGACCGCACCGCCGACCATCGATCCGGTTGGGAGCTGCGCCCGCAGCCGGTCGATCGTGGCGCCGACGGCCGGGTTGGACGGATCCTGCCGGGGGATTGCGGTGACGAGCGCGCGGCCATTGCTCGTCTGGGTTGGGAGCAGCCCGGCGATCCCGGGGTCGCGCTGTGCGACGTGCGCGACCCGGATGGCCCGTGATGCGGGCGCGACGATCTGCATCGGCGCGGTCGCTCCGGGCCCCATCGCGGCCGTTACCTGCTCGTAGCCGCGGCGGGAGGAGTCAGAGGTCGGGATGACCTTGATCGACGGCATCGCGATCTTCAGGTGGGTCACGGGAATCGCGAGCGCGACAAGCACGGCGAGCGCCAGCGCACCGTAGGCGACCGGTCGCGTCCAGAGTCGCTCGCCCCAAGCTGCGAACCGTTCGGAGCGCCGCTCGCCGGGGTTCGCCCACGGCAGCGCGAGCATGTCGACTTTCGGGCCGAGTCGTGTCAGCACGGCGGGGAGCAGCGTCAGTGTCGCCGCGAGCACGAAGATGACCGCGAGCATGATCCCGAGGCTCGTGGAGCGAAATGCTGGGCTCGGGACGAGCATCACCGCGCTCAGAGAGATCAACACCGTCACTCCTGACAACAGCACCGCTTTGCCGGCGGTGTCCATTGTCACCGCTGTGGCCTCGACCGGTGACAGCCGTGAGCCGAACAACGCGCCACGGAAACGGTGCACGACGAACAGCGCGTAGTCGACTCCGAGCGCGAGTGCGAACATCAGCGCGAAGTTCATCGCCCAGATCGACACCGGCATGAGCCTGGTGGCGAGGTAGAGCGATCCGGCGGCCGCCATGAGGCCGACCATCGTCAGCATCAAGGGCAGCCCGGCCGCGACCAGCGAGCCGAACGCGAGCAGCAGGATCAGGAGCGTGACCGGCCACGAGATCACTTCTGACCTGAGCATCGCGGAGCGGTTGGCGGCGTTGAAGTCAGACCACAGTGCCGCCGCGCCGGTCAGGTTCACCCGCACACCGGCGGACGTCAGCGCGGCGACCTTGCCCTTCAGACGATCCGCAGCCTGGACCATCGCGTTTGCATCGCGTGCGGCTCCGGCCTGCACGATCGCGGTATGCCCGTCACGAGAGATCGACACGCCGGCGGTCGGCGCGAGCACGGTGCTGACCGCGCCATCGGCGTGCAGCGTGCGCTCGACGCCCGCGATCGCGGCCCGGAACGACGGGTCGCGCACGGTCTTGGTGGGTGAGCTGATCACGGTCATCAAGCCGTAGCTGGACAGACCGTGGAAGTTGCGATTGATCAGCTTCCTCGCCTGCACCGACTGCGAGCCGGTGGTCTCCCAACCGGCGCCTGACAGGGCGTTCTCGACGCGCGGAGCGAAGAACCCGAGCACGACCGCGACCAGCAGCCACGCGATGAGCACGACCCGGAGGTGGGTCGCTGTGTAGCGGCCGAGGCGGCCGATCGGACCGACGCGGATCATCGGACCGTCTCCCGCTGGCGGCGCAGCCGGGCGAGCTTCTCGCGCATGAGTCGGGCGTACAGGTACGGGGACATAGGTCGTTCCTTTCGATTGATGTCTGCGGTTCGAAGGTCAGCCACGGCGCAGGCGCGCGAGGGCTGGATGGATCTGCGATTGACACTCAGTGCAGCGGGGACGCCTCACCGAGCGCGACGTGGGCGAGGTAGTCGTAGGCGCGGTTGGCGCCGAGTGGGTGCATGAACGATCCGGCTTTGACGTCGCGGTAGGCGCGGGCGAGCGGGCTGCCGTTGACGTAGCCGGCGCCGCCCGAGAGCGCGAGCGCACGATCCACGGTGCGCGCCGCCGCCTCGTTGACGAACGCCTTGGCAGCCTGGGCTTCCGCGAAAAGCGCAGAGAGCTCTTCGGCCGTGCCGTCGGACGCCGGGTTGGCGCCCCAGTGCTCGTCGATCAGTGTCGCCGCGCGTGAGAGAAGGCCTCGCGAGGCAGCGAGGTCGATGGCGTTGTCGGCGACCTGCATCCGCGGACGTGCGTCTCCGTTGATGCGTCCCGCGATTCCGCGGCGCGCGATCGCATCCGCTGACTCGGCGATCCCGAGTGAAGCCGCCGCGTGGAAGAGCCCGGCGACGAGATTGCGCTCGATGTATTGCAACGAGTCGCCGGCGCGGAAGCCACCTCGGACGGCGGACTCGGGGAGTTCGACTCCGGTCAGCGTGATCGAGTTGCTTCCGGAGGCACGCATACCAAGCGCATCCCAGTCGTCATTGATGACGACCCCGGGCGTGCGCGTCGGCACCATGGCGTATGCGTAACGGCTCTCGCCGTCCTCGTCGGCGTAGGTGACCGCCACGTAGAGATCGGTGGCAGCGGGTGACATCGTGCAGAACGTCTTGCCGCCATCGACGCGCCAACCGGACTCGGTGCGCGTGGCCACGGTGGCCGGCCGCGTGAGGTCCTGACCGCGCTCGCTGATCGCTGCGGCCAGCACGACGCCTTCCCGGGCGATCGTCTCCAGCGAAGAGGAGAAGGCCTGGGCGCGGCGGCCGTGTCCGCCCGCGATGGCGACTGCGCGGCGGCGCTCCATGTTGAGCACCGCAACGAGGTGCATGCTCACGCCGATCGCGACGGACGCGTCACCAC
>DASYFZ010000166.1:0-1530 GCA_036000295.1 Solirubrobacteraceae bacterium | reverse complement strand
TTGATTGGGGAGGGCTGACTTCCTCGGGACTCTGCGGCCGGTGTCGGGCGGCCGGCTATCGCGGTCGCTCGGATCCCGCGGGGCCTGCTCCTCGTCCGAGCGGACGGCGGGTCAGCGGTGGTCAGGGCAGCACCGCGGTCGCTCCCTGGATCGCGACCCGGAGCTCGATGACACCGGTCCGGCTAGCGCGCGGAGGGCCACATCCATCTGCAGATCAGCGCCCTTGCTCCGGCCACGCCTCTCGCGGCGACGGGTTTCTCCGCGAGTAGCCGGCCTGCTCCCCGGGCGCGGTGTCGTGACCTACGCGGCGTGCGCCGGCTCGTGGGCGTATTCGTCGGTGTCGGTGTCGGGGTCGCGTTCGAGGCCGGGGACGGGCCTGAGCGATCGAATATCAGCCCCCGTCGAATTGGCGGCGTCGGCAAGCATCCAGAGCACGACGCCCATTACTGCGGTGGTCATGATCAGGTCGAAGGCGAACACGGGGATCAGGATCCACCACTGGCCGACCGCCGCGGCGAGCCACACGGCGAGGACCATGACCAGGATCGCGGTGACAAAGGTGAGAAAGAGCACCCGTCCGCGACTCGAGTCAGAGGCTTCGTCTGACGTGCTGACTGGCAGCTCGAAGGTGGGGCTGGCTGGAGGTCGGCTCGCGGGGTGATCGTCGACAACCCGCAGGCGAGTCCGCAGCGCTGATGCTGCCCGGGGATCGCTGCCCTTCGAGCCGTTGTCGGTAGTGGCTTGGGTTTGCGTGAGCATCGGGTCCTCGCTTTCATCGATCTTGTGCACCCCAGTGTGATGTGCACAAGACGTCGTCCAAATGGGGAAATGACCTCATCTCGGCTGCGAGCAACGTCTAGGCGCCGCGTTCGCGAAGGCCTCTGGGCTCGGATCGCCGTTGACTTGTAACTCAGCGCGAGGAGGCTGGCGTCACCGTGCTGGGCGATTCGGCGCTCGCGCGACAGGTTGGGAAGGCGGGGCCACGGTCGCTCGCTTGCGTGGTGCCCGTACCTCGGATGTCACCCGTGCGCGCAGGCACCCGGGGTCCTAGGTGCCTGCGCGTGGCCTGCGGGTTCGTGCTAGTGGCGGCGCAGGAAGCCGAGCCCTGGGGGGTCGAATTTGGTGGCGAGCCGCGCGAGCGTGAGCGCGGCGAGCATCAGCCCGAAGTCGCGGAGCGCGACGTCGTAGTAGCCCGAGTAGCTGAGCAGGTTGACGATGATGCCGGCGAGCCAGGCGGCGACGATGTAGGCGGCGTAGCGAGGCTTGATCGCGACGGCGATGCCGGCGGCGATCTCGATCACGCCGACGATATGCATCGTGTGGAGGGCGCTGAGCGGGCTGAGGTGCTGGATCCATGGGGCGAGGTAGTTCTCCCAGTTAACGAGGGTGTTGGAGAACTTGTCGATGCCCATCACGATCGGCAGCACCGTAAAGCCGATGCGCAGGAGCGCGAACGCCTGGTAGGCGGGATCCTCGCGAGCTCGGTTGAGTGTGCGCCGCAGCGTTGATGCCTCGCTCGGGATGGGACCT
>DASYFZ010000153.1:0-1700 GCA_036000295.1 Solirubrobacteraceae bacterium | reverse complement strand
AACGCGATCCTGCAGGCGCCCGAGTCCGAGCGCGCCAAGGGCCTCGTCACGGCGAGCGCGGGCAACATGGCGCAGGGCGTCGCGTGGGCCGCCCGAGAGCTGGGGCTGCCGGCGACGATCGCGGTCCCCGAGCACGCGCCCGAGGCCAAGCTCGCGGCGATCGACCGCCTCGGCGGCCGGGTCCTGAAGCTTCCCTATGAGGACTGGTGGAACGTGATCGTCACCAGCCGCGTCGACGGTGTCGACGGCCTGTTCGTGCACCCCGTGCAGGACGAGGGAGTGATGGCAGGCAACGGCACCATCGGCCTGGAGATCCTCGAGGACCTGCCGGATCCCGACGCGGTGGTGATCCCCTACGGCGGCGGCGGCCTCACCGTTGGGATCGCGAGCGCGATCAAGGCATCAAGACCCCAGACGAAGATCTTCGCGGCCGAGCCCGCGACCGGCGCCGCGCTCGCGGCCGCGCTCGACGCCGGCGAGCCGGTCGACGTCGACTACGAGCCCTCGTTCGTCGACGGCTCGGGCAGCCGTCGCGTGCTCGACTCGATGTGGCCGCGCGTGCAGCCGCTGGTCGACGGCGCGTTTGCGGTGCCGCTCGCCGACGCCGCCGCGGCGATCCGCACGCTGGCCGAGCGCGTTCGTGTGCTCGCCGAGGGGGCGGGTGCGCTGGCTCCGGCCGCCGCGCTGGCGGGCAGGGCCGGGACCGGCAAGATCGTCTGCATCGTGTCCGGTGGGAACATCAACCTGGCGAAACTCGCCGAGATCCTGACGGGGGGTGAGTCATGAGCACCGAAGACCTTCACGCGCCGGTGCTCCCCGGCACCGGGGACAGCGACTACGAGCGCTACCTGCGCACCGACGAGCTGTTGGCGCTCCAGAAGACCGAGGAGGAGCGCGTCCACCACGACGAGCTGCTGTTCCAGACCGTCCACCAGTCCTCGGAGCTGTGGCTGAAGTTCGCCACAACCGAGGTCGACAAGGCGGCCGGCCATCTCGAGCGCAACGAGGTCGCGCCCGCGATCAGGCTGCTGCGCCGCGCTGTGCTGGCGCTGCAATACATCACGACGCAGATCGAGATGCTCAACCAGATGGACCCCTGGGAGTACCAGCAGATCCGCGTCGTGCTCGGCCACGGATCCGGATTTGACTCGCCTGGCTTCCGGCGCGCGCCGAAGGTCACGCAGCGGGTGTCCAAGGCGTTCGACCACCTGCTCGAGAGCGCCGGCCTGGACCTCACAGAGCTGTATCGCCACGGCCGCGAGCACGAGGAGCTCTATCAGGTCGCCGAGCTGCTGACGGAATGGGACGAGCGCATCTGGGTGTGGCGCTTTCGCCACTACTCGATCGTCGCTCGGGCGCTCGGCGAGGAGACCGTGGGTACGCAGGGCACGCCGGTCCAGGTGCTCGGCAAGCTGATCGCACAGCGGCAGATGCCGCGGCTTTGGGAGACGCGAAGCCGGTTGGTTGAGTTGTTCGAAGCTGAGCGCTCGGGCGAGTAGGCCCGGCCGCCGCCGCGACCGCGGCCCGAGCCCCGGCCCCGGCCCCGGCCCCGGTCAGGCGGTCGCCGTCGCCTGCGCCACCACCGACCGGATGTCCGCGCCGACCTGTGCGACGGCCTCGTTGCCGCGCTCGATCAGGTTCACCAGCGAGAAGAACGCGTGGAACACGTCGTCGTAGTGGTAGTGCGTGACCGGAACGCC
>DASYFZ010000129.1:0-7767 GCA_036000295.1 Solirubrobacteraceae bacterium | reverse complement strand
GGTGCGCGCACCTCGCGGTACAGGTGCTCGAGCGGATGCCCCTGCTCGAGCGCGCGCGCTCCATGGAACTGGACGGCGGCGTCGACCGCCTCCTGCGCGGTCTCGGTCGCAAGCAGCTTGGCCATCGCGGCCAGCGCGGGGTCGGGCCTGCCCTCATCGTGAACCCTCGCCGCCTCGCGGACCAGCAGCCGGGCGGCCTGCACGCGCGCGGTGAGGTCGGCGAGGCGGTGGGCGATGGCCTGGTGATCCTTGAGCGGCTTGCCGAACGTCTGGCGCTCGAGTGCCCAGTCGGCCGCCAGCTCGAGCGCGTGGCGGGCCATCCCGATCGCAAACGCGCCGACGCTGGGGCGAAACAGGTCGAGCGTGCGCATCGCGACCCGGAATCCGTCGCCGGGTTCGCCAAGCACGTGGTCACGCCAGACGAACACGTCCTCGAAGCGCAGCGAGCCGACTGCGTGCGGTGCCAGGAGCGTCTTGTGCTCGCCGCTCAGCCCCACGCTGTCGCCGGGAACAGCGAACGCGGTCAGCCCGTGGGAGCCCTCCGACGTCCGCGCAAACACCGTGTAGACATCGGCCTCGGGCGCGTTTGAGATCCACAGCTTCTCGCCACTCAGGCGGTAACCGTCGCCGTCTCGCGTGGCTTTCAGCGACATAGCCGAGACGTCGGAGCCGGCCTCGGGCTCGGTCAGCGCGAACGCGGCGATCGCGGTGCCGTCGGCCACGAGCGGTATCCATCGCTCGCGAAGCTCGGGCGACCCGGCCTGGAGGATCGGGTAGGCGCCCAGGCCCTGCAGCGCGAACGCCGTCTCGGCGTCGGTGCAGGCGGTCGCCAGCGCCTCGCGGATGACGCACAGGTCGGTCGCCGAGACCTTTGGGAACAGACGGGCCAGCAGCCCGTGTTCAGCCAGGCTCTGTACGAGCGCCCGGTTGACTCTGCCCGGCCGCCCGAACTCGGCGAGCGGGGCGAAGACCTCGGCGGCCAGGCGCCGCGTGTCGTCGTATAAGTCGCGCTCGTGCACCGGGTAACCATAAACAGCAGCGCATGACCAGCCACGAACACCAGTCCGCGCAGACGTATCGCCGCGATAGGTTCACATGGACCGCGTTCGGCGCTCTGTTCGCGTTCGGCTACGTCAACGCGGTCCTCGGCCCATCGCTGCCGTACATCAGCTCGGTCGAGGGCATCTCCTACGTGGTCGGCGCGCTGCACCAGGTGGCGTTCGCTGTCGGCGGCGGCCTGGCGGGGCTGCTGTCGGCGCGGTACCGGATCCCCCTGAGCCGCCGTACGGTGATCGCCGCAGGCCTCGGAGTGGCCGGGCTGGCGGGACTTGCGGTGGGCTACGGCGACGCGGCGCCCGTGACGATCGGCGGGGCGCTGCTCATGGGGTTCTTCGCGACGCTCGCGTTGATCCGCGTCTGGGCGGCGCTCGCTGACGCCCATGGGCACCGCCGAGCGGTCGCCATGACCGAAGGCGAGGTCGCGGTCAGCCTCGCGGGGATCTCGACGCCGTTGATCATCGGCGCGCTCGCGGGGACCGGCGCCACGTGGCGGTTTACGTTCGTGATCGGGGCGCTGACCGTTGTCGTGGCGGTGGCGGGGGTGCTGCGCACCGAGGTACCCCGGCCAACCTACGGCGCTCCCGACGTCGCTCGGCGATCCGGGCTCAGGCCCACGCTCGTTGTCGTGTTCGCGATCGTCGCGCTGGAATTTGCGCTCAGCTTCTGGTTGGCGAGCTACCTCAACACGTCTGTCGGCTTGACCCGGAGCACGGCGGTGGCGCTGGTCAGCGTCCTCTACGCGGCCAATCTCGTGGGCCGATTGCTCGCGAGTCGGCTGTCGCGCACTCAACCCGCGGAGCGAGTGCTGGTCGGCGCGATCGTGCTGGTCCTAGCCGGGTTGCCATTCCTGCTCACCGCGACGAGCGCGCCGATCGCCATCGTCGGCATCTTCTTGACCGGCGCCGGGATCGGCGCGCTGTTCCCGCTCACGTCGGCGATCCACGTCCAGACCAGCGAGGCCACCGCCGACAGCGCGCTCGGCGAGATCCTGTTCGTCGCGGCGCCCGGCCAGATGGCAGGGCCGCTGATCGCCGGCGTGATCGCTCAGGCGGCAGGCCTGCGAGTCGGCCTGCTCGTGCTGCCGGTGTTGACGCTGCTGGCCGCGGCCGGCCTGGCGGCTCACTGGCGAAGCGCGGGCCGCACGTCAACGGCCCGCTGAAGAGGACGACGCGAGGGTGCATGACGCGTCAGTCCGCTCTCAGTGGCGCAAGCCTGACGCGTGGCGCACCGCATAGGTGCATGGCACGGCATGCCTCGGGCGTTTCGGCGGCGTTGTCGCGTCGTGCACCCCTAGGCCGGCGATGCCTAAGCCTGGAGGACCGCCACGCCCATCAGCTCGACCATCAGCTCGGGGCTGAACAGCTCGCGCACACCGAACAAACCCATCGCCGGGTAGTGCTTTCCGAAGTGCCGCTGCCACGCCTCTCCGATCTCGGACAACGCGGCGCGATAGGCGGGAACATCGACCACGAACACCTGCAAAGAGACCAGGTCGCCCGCATCACCCCCAGCCGCCCTGAGCGCCGTAAGCAGGTTCGCCGCGGCACCGTCGAACTGGTCCACCAGCGTCTCGCCCTCGCCGACCTGCCCGGCCAGATAGACCGTGTTGCCGGCGACGACGGCGTGCGAGAAGCCGCTCGGCTTGGGCAGCTCGGGCGGATTGACGACGCGGTTCATCGACCCCTCCAGTCTGGTTTACGCCCTTCGTGCCAGGCGTTGTAGAACTCGTTGAAGTCTTCTGACTTCATCAGCAGCGCCTGGGTCAGCGCCTCCATCTCGATCGACGTCCCGAGGTCGGAGTCGAGCTCGCGGATCAGCGCCGCCTTGGTCGCCGAGTACGCGAGTGCAGGCCCGTCGGCCAGGCGCTGGGCGAGCTTGGCGACGCGGTCGCGCAGCTCCTCGTCGGGAACGACCTCGTTGGCGAGGCCGATCTCGAGCGCCCGCTGGGCGTCGATCTTGTCGCCGAGCATCAGCAGCTCGGTGGCACGTCCGAGCCCGACGATCCGCGGCAGCAGGTATGCCGAGCCCATGTCGGCGCCCGACAGGCCCACGCGCGTGAACAGGAAGGCGAACGATGCCGACTGCGCGAGCAGGCGGAAGTCGGCCGCCAGCGCGATCACCGAGCCGGCGCCGGCCGCGATCCCGTTGACCGCAGCGATCACCGGCATTGGCAGCTCGCGCAGGGCCTTGACGACCGCTCCGGTCATCCGCGTGAACTCCCGCAGCTCGGCGGCTTCGCGCTTGACGAGCTCGCCGATGATCTCCTCGACGTCCCCGCCCGAACAGAACCCGCGGCCTTCGCCGGTGATCACCAGAACCCGGGCGTCGCCGCGATGAGCGAGCTGCGGGATCAGGTCGCGGAGGTCTGCGTAGGCCTCGAACGTGAGAGCATTCAGCTTGTCGGGCCGGTTCAGGGTGATGGTCGCAACGCCAGCGCTCACGTCGAAATCGAAGTGCCAGCTCACGCGTCGCGACGATACTCGACATAGAAGCCGGGAGCAATGTTAGGTATTATCGAACCGGAGGATCGGTTGGCCGGCGACACCCCGTATTGGAACCCGAAGACCGAGACGCTGGGGCGCGAGCGGCTCGACGCTCTGCAGCTTGCGAAGCTGCGCCGCCAGTGCGAGTGGGCCGCTGCCCGCAGCCCCTGGTATCAGCGCAAGTTCGCCGAGGCCGGGTTCGAACCCGCGTCGCTGCAGACGGTCTCGGACCTGCGACGGGCTCCGATGCTCACGCGCGACGACTGGATGTCCTCGCAGGACGTGCGCCCGCCGTACGGCGAGATCCCGGCGATCGGCGGCGAAGGCGCGATTCGCGTGCACACCACGTCGGGCACCACGGGGCGCGGGCCGCTGCGCGCGCTGGACTCGCGCAAGGACTGGGCGTGGATCGCGGAGATGTGGTGCTACGCGCTGTGGGGTTGTGGCGTGCGGCCGACCGACACCGCCTACATCGCGTTCGGGTACGGGTCGTTCATCGGTTTCTGGGGCCTTCACTACGCGATGGAGAAGATGGGCGTGCTCAACGTGCCCGGCGGCGCGCAGCCGACCGAGGCTCGGGTGCGGCAGATCCTCGAGTTCGGCGCGACCGTGGTCGCATCGACCCCGACGTACGCGCTGCGCCTTGCCCAGGAGGCCCAGGTCCAGGGGCTCGACCTGCGCGGCTCGGCCGTGCAGCGGCTGATCCTGTCGGGTGAGCCGGCGGGCTCGATCCCCCAGACCAAGGCGTTGATCGAGGAGCAGTGGGGCGCGAAGGCCTACGACACCGCCGGCATGACCGAGATCGGCACGATCATGGTGTTTGAGTGCTCGCACCAGCCGGGCGGCACCCACATCATCGAGGACAACATGATCGAGGAGGTCATCGACCCAGCCACTTTGGAGCCGGTGGCCTACGGGGAGCGCGGCGAGCGGGTCGTGACGTCCTTCGGGCGCGGCGCGATCCCGCTGATCCGCTATCGCACCGGCGACCTCGTCTGCAAGGTGCCCGCCTCACGATGTGAGTGCGGCCGCGGCTTTGACATCTACGAAGGCGGGATCCTCGGGCGCGTCGACGACATGAAGCTCGTCCGCGGCACGAATGTCTACCCGCGCGCGATCGAGGCGATCGTCCGCGAGTTCCCCGACGTCGACGAGTTCCAGACGGTGATCACGCACGAGGGGATCCGCGACGAGATCACGTTGCGGGTCGAGATGAAGCCCGACTTTCCCATGGACAAGTGGGACGCGCTCAGCGCTGACCTGCACCGCCGGCTGGCGCACGCGCACGAGGGACTGAACTTCCGCATCAACTATGCAGGGACCGGCGAGCTGCCTCGCTTCGAGCTCAAGGCCAAGCGAACCGTCGACCTGCGCGACTCGCCCGTGGGGGTGGGAGGATGACCACAGATCTACTCGGATCCGAGCTCACGGAGGCCGAGGCGCGGCTGCTCGCCGTCTACGAAGAGCTCAAGTCGCTGTGCGGCGAGGACCTGCCGCCCAACGCGCACGCCAACGTGCGCGCCGCGTTGGCGCTGATGCACAACGCCGTGACCGGGCTCGCGCTGCAGTACGAGCACCTCTCAGACCTCGGCGTGTGACGCGATGCGCATCGCGGTCGTCGGTGGCGGGCCCGGCGGGCTCTACTTCTCGATCCTGATCCGCAAGGTCAGGCCCGACTGGGAGGTCACGGTCTTCGAGCGCAACGCGCCGACGGACGCGTTCGGCTTCGGCGTCGTGTTCTCCGACGAGACGCTGACCGTGTTCGAGCACGCCGATCCGGAGACGTACTGGTCGATCGCGCAGCAGTTCGCGCGCTGGACCGACATCGACATCCACTATCGGGGAGCCGTGACGCGCTCGGGCGGCCACGGGTTCGCCGCGCTGGGCCGGCGCGAGCTGCTGGGCGTGCTGCAGCAGCGGGCGCTCGAGCTGGGGGCGGAGATCCGGTTTCAGACCGAGGCGCCGCCGCTGTCCGAGCTCAGGTGGGCGGACCTGGTGGTCGCCGCCGACGGCGCGTCGAGCGCGCTGCGAAGCCAGCTGTCGACCGAGTTCGTGCCGTCGCTTGACCGTCGCGAGTGCAAGTACATGTGGATGGGCACCGACCTCGTGTTCGACGCGTTCAAGTTCTTCATCGTCGAGACGCCCGACGGGGTGTTCCAGGCGCACGCGTACCCCTACGACGACCGGATGAGCACGTTCATCGTCGAGACCCACGCTTCGGTGTGGAGGCGGGCGGGGCTGGACCGGTTGGCACCGGGGCCGCTGCCCCCCGGCGTGAGCGACGAGGGGAGCATCGAGCGCTGCCGGGAGCTGTTCGCGGATGCCTTGCAGGGTCACTCTTTGGTCGCGAACAATTCGAAGTGGATCGACTTCGTCACGGTTCGAAACCGGCGCTGGTCTGCCGACAACGTGGTGCTGCTTGGTGACGCCGCACACACGGCGCACTTCTCGATCGGCTCGGGCACGAAGCTCGCGATGGAGGACGCTGTGGCTTTGGCGTGGGCGCTGCGGGGAACCGACGATGTGGCGGTCGCGACCGAGGCGTACGAGGCCGAGCGCCGGCCGATCGTCGAGAGCACGCAGCGCGCCGCGCAGGCTTCGCTTGAGTGGTTTGAGGGGATCGGCAGGTACGTCGGTCAGGACCGCTTGCAGTTCGCCTTCAACCTGCTGACGCGCAGCCGCCGTGTGACCTACGACAACCTGCGGATGCGCGACGCCGAATTCGTCGAGGCGGTGCACCCCGATCCGCGGCCGCCGATGTTCACGCCGCTGACGCTGCGCGGCCTGGAGCTGCCAAACCGCGTCGTGGTCTCGCCGATGGACATGTACTCGGCGGTCGACGGGACCCCGAGCGACTTTCACTTCGTACACCTCGGTAGCCGCGCGCTCGGTGGCGCGGCGCTGCTGATGACCGAGATGATCTGCGTGTCAGACGTGGGGCGCATCACCCCCGGCTGTGCCGGGATGTGGTGCGACGAGCACGTCGGCGCGTGGAAGCGGATCGTCGACTTCGTGCACGCCCACTCCGACACCGCCTTTGGCGCGCAGATCGGGCACTCGGGCCGCAAGGGGTCGACGAAGCTCATGTGGGAGGGGATCGACGAGCCGCTCCCGGAGGCCAACTGGCCGGTGCTGGCGCCGTCGGCGCTTCCGTATTCGCCGCGCAACCAGGTGCCGCGGGCGATGACGCGCGAGGACATGGACGCGGTGCGGTTCGAATTCGAGGAGGCGACGCGGGGTGCCGTGGAGGCCGGATTCGACCTGCTCGAACTGCACTGCGCGCACGGGTACCTGCTGTCGTCGTTCCTGTCGCCGGTGACGAACATCCGCGACGACGCCTACGGCGGATCGCTCGAGGGGCGCGCGCGGTTCCCGCTGGAGGTGTTCGACGCGTGTCGCGCGATCTGGCCCGCCGAGAAGCCGATCAGCGTGCGGATCTCCGCGACCGACTGGGTCCCGGGCGGCTTTCATCCAGACGAGGCCGTCGCGTTCGCGCGGATGCTGCACGAGCACGGCTGCGACATCGTCGACGTGTCATCGGGGCAGGTCACGCCGCTCGAGCGCCCGGCGTATGGGCGCAGCTTTCAGACCCCGTTCGCCGACCGGATCCGCAACGAGGTCGGGATCCCGACGATTGCCGTCGGCGCGATCTCGAGCTACGACGACGTCAACACGATCATCGCCGCCGGCCGGGCCGACATGTGCGCGCTGGCGCGGCCGCATCTGTACGACCCGCACTGGACGCTGCACGCCGCCGCGGAGCAGGGCTACGACGGGGTGACCTGGCCGGTGCAGTACCGGGCCGGCTCGCGGCGGCCGCCGACCGGGCGCGACGAGTTGCGCAAGGAGCTTCAGCGAAGGTTCGAAGCCGTGTCGCTCGTCAGCGATTCGAACTCATGAGCGCGGTTGCGGCAGCTGCGGGGCCGCTCGCCGCCGGCGAGCCGTTTCAGCCCCAGGATCTCGTCGTCACGCTGCTGGGGACGTACGTGCGGCCGTTCGGCAACGTCGTGTGGTCGGGCGGCCTGGTCGTGCTCCTGGCAGAGTTCGGCTTCTCGCACGGCGCCGCACGGGTGGCGCTGACGCGGCTCGTGCGCCGGGGTTTGATCACCCGCGTCCGCTCCGGGCGCCTGGTGCACTACCGGATCACGCCGCGCTGCGAGCGGCTGCTGCTCGAGGGCGACGGGCGGATCTTCTCGCTCGGTGACCAGCGCGACGGCGGCGGCAC
>DASYFZ010000104.1:0-1615 GCA_036000295.1 Solirubrobacteraceae bacterium | reverse complement strand
TTGAGACTGCGCAGCGCACCCTTGGTGGTCTTCCCCTCTGCCTCTTTGCGCGCGAGGTATTCCTTGGTGGCGGGATCGTGTTGGGCACGGGTGATCGCGATGATGTGCAGTGCGTGGTTGAGCTGGCGGTCGCCGCCGCGGTTGAGCCTGTGCTGGGTGCGCTTTCCCGACGAGCAGGAGATCGGCGCGGTGCCCGTCTGCTTCGCGAAGCTCGCCTCCGAGCGAAACCGCTCGTTGCCGGCGGTGTGGCCGATCAGGATCGCGGCGGTCAGCGCCCCGCAGCCTTGCTCTTGCAGCAGCCTGGGGCGGTGCTCGGAGACGAGTTCCGCCAGCTCGCGGTGCAGCGCCTCGATCTGCCGGTTCAGCCCGCGGAGATGCGCGATCTGCTCGCGTGCGATCCTGGTCCGTGCGCCGGCGTGCCGCTTCCGTAGGTAGCGGTCGACGCGATCGAGCCCGCGCGCATCGTTGAGCGCCTTGCGTTTGAGCGAGGCCTCGAGCTCCGGACACAACGTGACCAGATGCCAGCGCAGCCGGTTGATCGTGCGGGTCCGCTCGGCGACGAGATCGTTGCGGTGATCGAGCAACAGGCGGATCTCCATCGCCTGCCCGTTCAGGTACGCGACCGGGAACTTCTGGACCCCGTCCTTGACGACGGCCCTGGCGACCGCGAGCGCGTCGATCTCATCAGACTTGCCCAGCGCGCGCTCACCCTTGCGGGAGGCGCCCATCCGCTGCGGCGGCACGCGCACGACCCGCTCGCCGGCCGCCAACAGCGCC
Organism: Solirubrobacteraceae bacterium; assembly: GCA_036000295.1. Lineage (GTDB taxonomy): Bacteria > Actinomycetota > Thermoleophilia > Solirubrobacterales > Solirubrobacteraceae > Palsa-465. The sequence goes on along the minus strand of DASYFZ010000104.1, from coordinate 838 downwards.
TGTTCCAGGCGTCCGGACACGTGCCGACAGTCCTCGATCGCCCACACGCGATCGTCATCCAGGCCTCGGGCCCAACCCACAGCGGCCAGATGCCCGGCATCGTCGGCCTTGATCTCACGACTGCCGCGCACCCTGCCGGTTCCCTCGTCGACCGCCGCCAGCGCGTGCGATCCCTTGTGGGTGTCCGCTCCGATCACGATCATGTGGACCGTCCCTTCGTTTGGTTGACGCCGAATGAAGCGGATCTCCGGCGGACAACTCTCACGAGAGGCGAAAGCCACGCTTCTATCAAGTCACGCCGGTGGTCCTCGGACGGCGGCGGGCGACAAGACCTTTGTCGGTCAGACCAAAGCGGCCGACGCAGTCGTCAAGAGTCAGCCCGCCGCCAGCCCGAAGGACCTACCGGTCGGGTCGGACGTCACCGCCCAGACGACGAAGCACTTTGGCAGTGACAGTCGTCCGCGGGCGATTCGTGGACGCCTGATCTGGGCGGGAAAGCGACAGCCGCGGCGTCGCGGTCGCTGACGATTGCTCCGGTGCTCGAGTCGTGTGACACCGACCCTTCCTGAGCGCCGTGGCAGATGAGGCTGAGAAAGCAGCATGCTGCGTCGGCGCTCGCTGCTGCTCGCCGATTGGCGAAGCGCGCGCCTCGGTCGCCGGTCGCGACGACGACGCGGTCCTGGCCCTGGCCGACTTCTGCAACGCCCCGCGGCAGCAGCTGCCGGGCACTGCCCACGAGATGACTCCTCCTCGTCCAGACCAGCAGCCAGTTCAAGGTCCGGCTGACTTCTGCTTACAGCGTGTCGGTGTTTGCTGGCGACGTCAACATCGGCTAACA
>DASYFZ010000066.1:0-5800 GCA_036000295.1 Solirubrobacteraceae bacterium | reverse complement strand
CTCGACGAGGAAAGCGCCAAGCGCGAGTTCTGGTCCTCGTTTCGCGTCCTGGGGACCTGGTGGGCCGACCTGCCGCCGTACTGATCGCCGCGGCCGGGGGAGTTACACTCGGCCCCCATGGACCTCGAAGAGAAGAGCCTCGACCAGGTCGGTGACCGTTGTGAGGAGTGCGGAGCGAAGCTGACCCAAGCCGAGCTGCAGGCCGTGCTCGAATCGGGCGGCCCGGCGCTCTGCTCGATTCACGCGGCCGAGGACGAGCCCGGACTCGTCGCCGACGAGGCCGGGTTTATCGACGAGTAACGCTCGTCACGTGAACATCGCGAGCACGACCTTGCCGAACTTGCCGCCGGCCGTGAACCGGTCATAGGCGTCGGCAGCGCGCTCCAACGGGAACGTCTCGGCGATCGGCACCGTGACCGCCCCTGATTCCAGGAGCGGAAGCACCGACCGCTCCATCGCCCGTGCGGTCATCGCCTTCTCCTCGAGCGGGCGCGGCCGCAGGGTCGAGCCGTGGATCGTCGCGCGCTTTCCCAGCAGCAGACCGAGGTTGATCTCCGCCTTGGCGCCGCCGCCGATGCCGATCGTCGCGATCCGGCCCCAGATGTTCAGCGACATGAGGTTGTCGTGGAGGTTGGGCGCACCGACGAGCTCCAGGATCACGTCGAACGGCCCGTGTTCGGCGAACCCCTCCGGCGCGATCACCTCGACACCGAGGCTTGCCACCTTCTCGCGGGCCTCGGGGTTGCGGACGGTCGCGGTGACGCGGGCGCCGGCGGCCCGCCCAAGCTGAACCGCCGCGGTGCCGACGCCGCCCGCGGCGCCGTGGACGAGCAGCCGCTCGCCCGCGCGCAGGCCGGCCTGCGTGAACAGCGCGTCGTGGGCCGTGGTGAAGACCTCGGGAGTGCCGCCCGCCTGGGGCCAGTCGAGGTTGCCCGGGATCGGCATCAGCACGCGCTCGTGGACAACGGCCAGCTCTGCCTGACCGCCTCCGGCGACGATCGACATAACCCGGTCGCCGGGCTTGAAGCGCGTCGCACCCCGGCCGCATTCGATCACCTCGCCGGCCAGCTCGAGGCCGGGGATGTCCTGCGGCGCACCCGGCGGAGCGGGGTAGTTACCGGCACGCTGATGGATGTCGGCGCCGTTGAGGCCGGCGGCGCGGACGCGCACCAGGCACTCGCCGCTGCCCGGCGTGGGATCGGGATGGTCCTCGACGGTCAGCGAGTGGTCGTCGTGGATGGTGACGGCACGCATCAGCGATGCGGAAGCCTAGCTGTCGCGACGTTTTCACCCGCCGGTCACCGACCCGGGTAGGGTCGCCAGATGCCCAACGACACGATCATTCAGAGCCTGGTCGGCATGCGCGGCGCGATCGGCACCGGCGCCTGGTTGGCGCCGAAGCTGTCCGGTCGGCTGTTCGGCCTGGACCCGGCGGCAAACCCCCAAGCCCCCTACCTCGGACGCCTGTTCGCGGTGCGCGACGCCGCGCTGGCGTTCGGACTGAAGACGAGCAGCGGCCGCGAGCGAGCGCAGTGGCTGCGGATCGGAATCGCCTGTGACCTCGCCGACGCGGCAGCGGGACTGCTCGCCGGGCGCCGAGGGGAGCTTCCCGGCCGGGCGACGATCCTCGTGACCGGCACCGCGCTGGGCGCAGCCGCGCTCGGGATCGCCGCGCTACAGGGCGAACAGTCCGCCGCTTAGCCGCGATCGAGCACGGCGACGCACTCGATGTGCGGCGTCTGCGGGAACATGTCTACCGGCTGGACCCGCTTGAGCTCGTATCCGGCTTCGACGAGCTGCGCCGCGTTGGGTGCGAGCGTCGTCGGATTGCACGACACATAGACGATCCGCTTAGGGTTCGCCTCGATGATTCGACGCACGATCTTGGCCGACAGCCCCGCGCGCGGCGGATCGACCACGACCACGTCGGGCCGACCGGCCTCGGCGACGAGTTCGCGCATCGCCAGCCGGACGTCGCCGGCGAAGAAGCGGGCGTTGTCGATCTCGTTGCGGCGTGCGTTTGCGATCGCGTCGGCGATCGCCTCGGGGACGATCTCCAGGCCCCACAGCTCGGCTACCCGCGGGGCGATCAGCAGCCCGATCGTTCCGATTCCGCAGTACAGGTCGTAGACGCGCTCGAAACCGCCGAGCTGCGCGCTCTCGATTGCGAGACCGTAAAGCCGCTCGGCCATCTCGGTGTTGGTCTGAAAGAAAGCTTCGGGAGAGATGCGCAGGTTCAGTCCGCCGATCTCCTCCACGATCCGGTCGGCGCCGGCGAGCAGCTCGGTCGAGCCACCCGTCGTCGTTTCGGCAACGCTGTCGGACTGCGTCCACAACAGTCCCGCTAGCGGCTGCGCGGCTGCGGCCAGGCTCTCCCGGTCAAGCGTGCCGCGGCTGGTGATCAGCCGGGCCTGGAGCTGACCGGTACGGCGCCCTTCGCGGACGACGAGGTTGCGCAGCAGCCCCTCACCGCTGCGGCGGTCATACGGTGCAAGGCCCTGCGCTCGGCACCACTCGACGATCCGCTCACGCGCCGCGTTGCCGGCCTCGGACGCCAGCAGACAGTCACGCACTTCGATGATCTGATCCCAGCGGCCGGGAGCGTGAAAGCCGCAGACCAGGCGGCCGGTGTCGTCGGCACCGAACGAGTATTCGAGCTTGTTGCGGTAGCGCCACTGCTCCACCGCTGCAACGATCGGCTCGAGCTCAAAGCCCTCGAGTTTTCCGATGCGCTGCAGGGCTTCGGCCACCTGCGCCTGCTTGACCTCGAGCTGGCGCTCGTAGGGGAGCACCTGCCACGGCGCACCAGGGTGGTCGGCGACCGCCGGGATCCGCTCGGGGCTCGGTTCCAGGATCTCGACGGCGCGGGCCTCCGCGTACGCGCGCTTTGACTTGCCTACGACCGCGCGCACCCTGTCGCCGGGGACCGCGTCGGACACGAACACGACGTAGCCGTCGAGCCGAGCGACCCCGGCGCCCCCGAAGGCGAGCGAATCGATCGTCAGCTCCAGCTGGTCGCCACGGGCGGGGCGGCTCCTTGTGGGGGGATGAGTTGTCATCTGCTGACTAGGATGGCAGCACTATGGATGTCAAGGCCTATCGGCGGTCGGCAGAGGCGTTTCTGACCGACCTGACCCGGGAGTACTACCTCCACTTCGCCGGCCTCAAGGAGACGTACGAGATCGAGCCGATCTACGGCCGCCACGAGGAGCTGTTCACAGCCCGGGCGATCGATGATCTGCGTGCGCAGCGGGACGCCACCGACCCCGGAAGCGACGAAAGCCGGCGGCTGCGGATGTTGCTCGACTTCGCCGTCGAGGGGCACCTCGGAGAGCAGACCAAGGCGCTCGAGACCGAGCTCGCGCAACGCGAGGCTTCGCTGACGCTGACGCTCGAGGACCGGCAGATCGGCTTCCGCGAGTCCTCCGCCATCCAGGCCAACGAGCCTGACGCCGAAGTGCGCGCGGCGATCGAGTGGGCACGCAACGAGCTGACCGAGAACGAGCTCGGAGGCCTGTATCGCGAGATGCTCGAGCGACAGCACCGGGCCTCCGCCGAGCTTGGCTGGAGCAGCTACAGCGAGATGTGCGCGGAGTGCAAGGCGATCGACCTGGCATCGCTGCACTCCCAGACCGCGGCATTCAACGCCGACAGCGATGCGGGATACCCGGCGATGCTCGAACCCGAGGTGCGCCATACGCTGGGGATCGAGCTGGCCGAGCTGCGCCGCTCAGATCTCCTGCGCTTCTTCCGTGCGCCCGAGGAAGACGCGCAGTTCGCGGCCGGCCTGCTCGTGCCGAGCTTCATGGAGACGATGCTCGGGCTGGGGATCGATGTCGCCGACCAGGCCGCCGTGCACCTCGACCTGGAGTCGCGCCCGAACAAGACGCCGCGGGCGTTCTGCGCCCCGGTCGCCGTGCCGGGCGAGGTGCACCTCGTGCTCACGCCGGTGGGCGGCCGCGACGACTTCGACGTACTGATGCACGAGGCGGGTCACACCGAGCACTATGCGCACGTAGCCGGCACGCTGCCGTTCGAATACCGCTACCTGGGCGACAACGCGATCACCGAGGCGTACGCGTTCCTGTTCGAGCACCTGATCGAGGATCCCGAGTGGCTGCGCCGCCGGCTGGGGATCGAGGATGCGGACTCGCTGCTGGCCCACGGCCGCGTCGCGCGGCTCGTCTACATGCGCCGCTACGCCGCCAAGCTCGCCTACGAGCTCGAGCTTCACTCCGGGCAGCGCGGCCGCTCGTGGGATGACCTGTCGCGGAGGTACGCGCAGCTGATCGGCGACGCGGTGCACGTCGAGTGGCCCAGGGCGACGTTCCTAGCCGACGTGGACCCGGGCTTCTACTGCGCTGCCTACCTGCGCGCCTGGGCGCTCGAGACGCATCTGCGGACATATCTGCGCGACCGGTTCGGGCCGGCATGGTTCGAGGAGCGTGAGGCGGGAGACGTGCTGCGCCGGTTGTGGGCCGATGGGCAGCGCCTCGGGGCCGAGGAGATGCTCGGCGAGCTCACGGGCGAGCGGCTCGAGTTCGGCGTGCTGCTGGCCGATCTCGGGCTAGCCGGCGCGTAGGCGGAGTCGTCGCGTAGGCGCCTAGTAGGCGGCTAGTCGTCGCTCAGCTCGCGCGCGATCGCCGCCAGCACCGACTTGCGGTTTGCATGACGGCGCTCGTAGTCGCCGACCTGGCGCAGCTCGGCCGCGGTGAGGCCCTTGAGCCGCTCGGTCGCCTGACGCGCGGTCAGCTCGTCGTAGGCGAGGATCGGCAGGCCGCCCGACACCGAGCGCTTGACGCGTCCGGCGCCTCGTACGAGCTTTTCGACCGGGACGGTGAGCTTGGTAGACGAGCCGCTTCGGCCGCGGCCGAGCAGCAGGCGCTCGATGTCGCCGAGAACGCTGTCGGTCTGCTCACGCCCGCGCCGGACGAGCTCGGACACCAGGTCGTTCGCGTCCGAGCGGGTGAGCCGCCCGCGCTCGGCGGCCTCGTCCAAGGTGTCCTGGATGCGGTCGCGGCTGATCATCACCAGATCCAGGGGCTTGAGCACCCGGTTGGTGAGCTGCTCGACCAAGTTCGCGATTCCGTTGGCGCCCGACGAGCGGGACGCCTGCCTGGCGCCGGGAGAGCTTTTCGAACGGGCGGAAGATGTGCGCGCGGACGATGATGACTTCGCTGCAGGCATGGTTCCTCCTCGCCGATGCGGTGAGCCCAGACTACCCAACGCGCTGCGCGGGGCTGCCGGTTAGCAGCTCCAGCAGGGACTTCTGGGCGTGGCGGCGGTTCTCGGCCTGATCCCAGATCCGCTCGCGCTGTCCGTAGAGGACCTCGGCGGTGATCTCCTCGCCCGGATGCGCCGGCAGGCAGTGCAGCGCGATCGCTCTCGGAGCAGCCACATCGAGCAGCGCGTCGGTGAGCCTGTAGGGCGCCAGGGCCTCGCGGCGCTGGGCGGCGGTCTCGGGGTCGTCGCTCATGCTCACCCACACGTCGGTGTACACGGCGTCGGCGCCATCGGCTGCGGCGCGCGGGTCGTCGGTGAGGATCGCTCCGGCGACCGGCTCGAGCTGATAGCCATCGGGTGCGGCGACCCGCACCGTCACTCCGGCAAGCGCGCCGAGCACCGCGAGCGAACGGGCGACGTTGTTGCCGTCGCCGACGTAGGCGACGGTCAGCCCCTGCAGCTCCCCGAACACCTCGCGCAGCGTCATCAGGTCAGCCAGCGCCTGGCACGGATGGTGGCCGGCGGTGAGCATGTTGATCACCGGCACGGTGGCGTACTCGGCCAGCTCCTTTACGAG